>NZ_JBHYXC010000001.1:0-259488 GCF_042751495.1 Streptomyces sp. NPDC059373
GGCCCGGCCCCGGCCCGCCCGGCCCCCCGGCCGGGTCTGTTACGGCAAGCGGCCGATCAGCCGCGAAGGGCCTGGACCGCGGCTTCGAGCCGCTTGCCGTAGTCGGGGTCCGCCTGGCGGAAGTTGTTGATCGCACGCTCGGCGATGTCGTCACGCGACACCTTGGCGATGAAGCCGGCGAGGTTGGCGATCAGGCGCTCCTTCTCCTCCTCGGAGAAGAGCCGGTAGAGGTTGCCGGCCTGGACGAAGTCGTTGTCCTCGGCGTGCGAGGGGGCCTCGTGGTTGCCGGTGCCGCCGGTGACGGGGGCCGGCTGCCACAGCGGGCGGCCCGTCTCCTTGATGGTGTTGAAGCTGTTCGGCTCGTAGTTCTTGGCGCCGCCGTGCCGGCCGTCGTACGCGTAGCCGTCGCGGCTGTTGGTGCGGGCCTCGGTGGCGTGCGGACGGTTCACCGGCAGGTGGTCGGCGTTGATGCCGACGCGGTAGCGGTGGGCGTCGCCGTAGGCGAACAGGCGGCCCTGCAGCATCTTGTCGGGGGACGGGCCGATGCCGGGCACGAAGTGGGCCGGCGAGAAGATCGACTGCTCGACCTCGGCGAAGATGTTCTGCGGGTTGCGGTTGAGCTCGAGCTTGCCGATCTCGATCGGCGGGTAGTCCTCGTGCGGCCACACCTTGGTGAGGTCGAACGGGTTGAAGCGGTAGGTCGCCGCTTCGGCCGCCGGCATGATCTGCACCTGCACCGTCCAGGACGGGAACTCGCCGCGCTCGATCGCCTCGCGCAGGTCACGCTGGTGGCTGTCCGGGTCGGCGCCCGCCAGGACGGCGGCCTCCTCCGAGGTCAGGTTCCTGATGCCCTGGTCGGTCTTGAAGTGGTACTTGACCCAGAAGACCTCGCCGGCCTCGTTGTTCCACTGGTACGTGTGCGAGCCGTACCCGTTCATGTGGCGCAGGGACGCGGGGATACCGCGGTCACCGAACAGCCAGGTCACCTGGTGCGTCGACTCGGGCGACAGACCCCAGAAGTCCCAGACGTTGTCCGCCTCCTGCGAGCCGGTGTACGGGTCGCGCTTCTGGGTGTGGATGAAGTCGGGGAACTTGATGGCGTCCTTGATGAAGAACACCGGGGTGTTGTTGCCGACGAGGTCGTAGTTGCCCTCTTCGGTGTAGAACTTCAGCGCGAAGCCGCGCGGGTCGCGCACCGCGTCCGCCGAGCCGAGGTTGCCCGCGACGGTGGAGAAGCGCAGGAACGTCTCGGTCTGCTTGCCGACCTCGGACAGGAACTTCGCCCGGGTCCACTGACTGACGTCCCGCGTCAGCGTGAAGGTCCCGTACGCACCGGCGCCACGGGCGTGCACGATCCGCTCCGGGATCCGCTCGCGGTTGAAGTGCGCGAGCTTCTCCAGAAGGCTCTGGTCCTGGATGAGGACCGGCCCGCCGAGGCCCGCGGTCTCGCTGTTCTGGTTGTCCGCGACCGGGGCTCCCGACTCGGTGGTCAGCGGGCCCGTCTCCTGAACCGTCACGTGCATCTCCCTGGATAAGTCCTGTCCCTTGGCTGTCGCCGGAACCGATCCTACAATAGACAGAGTCTAAGTCAAGAAGCATGTCAAAGCCGTACCGATTCACTTTCCGGACAAGCACTGTAAGCTGGACCCACCCCACTGATAGGTGAATCCGACAATGAGCGACCTGCTGGAACGACTGCGTGGACGCGGCTGGCGTATGACCGCGCAGCGACGCGTCGTGGCCGAGGTCCTCGACGGCGACCATGTCCACCTGACCGCCGACGAGGTCCACGCGCGCGCCGCGGCCCGACTGCCCGAGATCTCCCGGGCGACCGTATACAACACCCTCGGCGAGCTGGTCACCCTCGGTGAGGTCATGGAGGTGGCCACGGACGGCCGTGCCAAGCGGTACGACCCCAACGCCCACCACCCGCACCAGCACCTCGTGTGCTCGAACTGCGGCACCATCCGTGACGTCCACCCGGCCGGCAACCCCATGCTCGACCTGCCCGACGGCGAGCGCTTCGGCTTCGTCATCGCCGACGTCGAGGTCACCTACCGGGGGCTCTGCCCGAACTGCCGCTAGCTCCGCCGGTACCGGTAATCAGGGCGCGTCCCTGGCTCCCCTGAACGACAAGAAGGCCCGGAACCTGAGTTCCGGGCCTTCTTCGCAGTAGCGGGGACAGGATTTGAACCTGCGACCTCTGGGTTATGAGCCCAGCGAGCTACCGAGCTGCTCCACCCCGCGTCGTTGTGTCTTTACTCTAACCCAACCCCGCTGAGCAGCGCAAATCCCTTCCCGAGCTCCAGCGGAGCCCTACGCGGACAGCTCCTGCCGCAGCGCGTCCGCGAGCCGCGCCGCACGCTCCGCGACCTCCGCAGGGCGGCACTGGGCGGCCCGGGCGCACCAGGCCTGGGCGTCGGCGAGCTGGCCGTGCCGTGCGGCCAGCAGGGCGAGCCGCAGGGCCGCGCGGCCGTGGCCGGCGTCGGCGGCGCGGGTCCACCACAGGGCCGCCTCGGGCTCGGCGCCCTCGCGGGCGAGGAGCAGGCCGAGGTTGAAGGCACCGTTACTGCTGCCGGCCTCGGCTGCCTCGCGGTACCAGTGGGCGGCGTCGACGACGTCACCGCGCTTGGCGGCACACATGCCGAGCCGCACCTGGGCCCGGCGGTGCCCCTGGCCGGCGGCGCGCCGGTACCACTCCTCGGCCTCCTCGGGGCTGCCGCCCCGGTCCAGGAGCGCGCCGAGGCGGAAGGCACCCTCGGGGCTGCCGCCGCCCGCCGCGCAGCGCAGGTGCCGCTCGGCGGCGTGGGAGTCGCCGTCGCGCTCCAGGGCGATGGCGACCTGCAGCGCGGCCTCGCTGTGCCCCGCCGAGGCCGCCCGCTCGTACCAGCGCCGCGCCGTGGCCTGGTCCTCGCGGCTGGCATGCAGGATGCCGAGGTTGAAGGCCGCGTCGACGCTGCCCGCCTCGGCCGCCTTGGAGAACCACGGCTCGGCGCCCGCCGCGTCGCCGCGCTGCAGCAGCAGGACGGCAAGCGCGTTGGCGGCCTCGCGGTGGCCCGCGTACGCCGCCTTGCGGTACCACTGCTCGGCCTGCGCGGTGCGGCCCTGGCCGGCGCAGAGCAGGCCGAGGTTGAAAGCGCCGTTGATGTCACCGGCGTCGAGGGCGACGCGGTACCAGCGCTCGGCGGTCTGCGTCTCGCCCTCCTGGGCGTGCAGCGCGCCGAGCGCGTTGGCGGCATTGCCGTCGCCGGCCTGGGCGGCGCGGCGCCACCAGGTCGCGGCGCCGTCGATGTCACCGGCGTCGCGCAGCAGGAAGCCCAGCGCGCAGGCGGCACGGGGCTCGCCGTCGCGGGCGGCGGTGAGGTACCAGCGGGTCGCCTCCTGGATGTCGCCGCGCTCCTCCAGGATCGTGCCGAGTCGCAGCGCGGCACGGCGGTGCCGCCGGGCGGCCGCCTGCCGGTACCACTGCTCGGCCTCCAGGTCCTCACCGCGGGCGGCGCAGATCCGGGCCAGGCGGTACGAGGCCTCGCGGTGCCCGTGCTCGGCTGCGGCGCGGAACCAGCGCTCGGCGCCGACGTCGCGCCGGTGGTCCAGCAGGTCGGCCAGCGCGTACGCGCCCAGCACATGGCCGGACTCGGCGGCCTGGCGCAGCCAGTACTCGGCACCGGGCTCGTCGCCGCGCTCGCGGAAGTAACGGCCCAGCGCGTGCGCGGCCGCGGCGGAGCCGGCCACGGCGGCGATCCGCCACCAGGCGGCGGCCTCGTCGGCGTAACCCCGCTGGTGCAGCAGCAGGCCGAGGTTGTTGGCCGCGGCACGGTCGCCGTTCGCGGTGGCGCTGCGCAGGTAGGGCTCGGCCCCTTCGAGGTCGCCCCGGCGCAGCAGCATGGTGCCCAGGATGCTCATGGCGACGGGGTCGCCGTGGTCGGCGGCCCGGCGGTGGCGGGCCTCCAGCTCGGCCTCCTCGCGGGCCTCCAGGCTTTCCTCGTCCGGGAGTTCGGACTCGACGAGGCGGTCCTCGTCGGCGGCGGTGTACGGAGCGGGGGGCGCGGCGGTGTACGCTGCGTCGGCCGGGCGCGGCCCAGGCAGCAGTTCGGCGACCGTCGGCGCGAGCGTGGGCATCACGGTCCCGCTCGCCGGCCCCTGGTCATGGGTCTGACGAGTATTCAGCAGCCTTGCACCATCCCCCATAAGGTCCATCGTCGCACCATCCGTACCCGCAGTACACCTGGTATGCCGCAACCCAAAGGGTCACTACAGCGCTTTGTCGACTTCCCGACATGATGCCAGGCGAAACCTCACGCCGCTCGCTTACCGCGTACTTCCCTCGTGCTTCCCCCGTACAAGTGAAAGGGTCCGGAGTCAGTTGACTCCGGACCCTTTCGTGCAGTAGCGGGGACAGGATTTGAACCTGCGACCTCTGGGTTATGAGCCCAGCGAGCTACCGAGCTGCTCCACCCCGCGCCGTTGTGTCCTAACCGTACCACGACGCGAGGTGTGCCTGCTCAGCCCTTTTTCTGCGCTTGGTTCTCGGCGTCCTTCGCCCGTTTCAGCGCGTCCGCCAGGTCCTTCTGCGCCACCCCGTACGCCTGCCAGTCGCCGGCCTTCAGCGCCTTCTGCCCGGCGTCGTACGCCTTCTGGGCGTCGTTCAGGGCCTGGGCGACGGTGGAGTTGGCCGGTGGCGTCGTCGTGCCGGCCGGTGGGCTCGTACTCGTACCGCCGTTGACGCCGAAGACCTTGTCGAGGGCCTGGTCGAGGGTGTCCTCGAAGGCGGTGCTGTCCCCGTAGTGCACCAGGACCTTCTTCAGCAGCGGGTAGTTGGTGCCCGCGCCGCGCACATAGACCGGTTCGACATAGAGCAGTCCGCCGTCGAGTGGGACGGTGAGCAGGTTGCCGTACTCGACGGTCGAGTCGCCGCCCTTCAGGAGTCTGATCTTCTCCGCGACATCAGGATCGGAGTTGAACAGGCTCTGCACCTGCTGTGGACCGGACACCGTGGTGTTCGACGGCAGTTTGAGCAGTCTGATCGCGCCGTAGTCCGAACTGGTCGCGTCGGCGTCGACCGCCATGAAGGCGCCCAGGTTGTCACGCTTGTTGGGCGCGAAGGTGGTGGTCAGCGAGAAGGCCTCGCTGCTCTGGCCCGGCATCTTCAGGCTGAGGTAGTACGGCGGCACGGACTTGCCGGTCTTGGCGGCCGGGTCGTCCGGGACCTGCCACACCTCGCTGCCGCTGTAGAAGGTGGACGCCTGGGTGACGTGGTACTTCGTCAGCAGCTGGCGCTGCACCTTGAACAGGTCCTGCGGGTAGCGCAGATGGGCCATCAGCTCGCTGCTGATCGCGCTCTTCGGCTGCACCGTGCCCGGGAACGCCTTCATCCAGGTCTTCAGCACCGGATCGGCCTTGTCCCACTGATAGAGGGTCACCTTGCCGGTGTACGCGTCCACGGTGGCCTTGACCGAGTTGCGGATGTAGTTGACCTGGTTCTGCTGGGCGAGCACCGCACGCTGGCCGTTGGTCAGCGAGTCGGCGGTGGTGTCACCGAGCGTCGTACGCGAGGAGTACGGATAGCCGTTGCTCGTCGTGTAGGCGTCGACGATCCACACGATGCGGCCCTTGACCACCGCCGGGTAGACATCGCCGTCGATGGTCAGCCAGGGCGCGACCGCCTCGACCCGCTCCTTGGGGGTGCGGTTGTAGAGGATCTTGGAGTCGCTGCCGATGGCGCCCGAGTAGAAGATCTGCGGCTCGCCGAAGGCGACGGCGTACGCGGCCCGGGTGACCGGATTCTTCAGCCCGACACCGCTGTTGCCCGTGTAGGTGTAGGACTTCTCGCCGTTGTCGTCGGTGTAGTCGATCTCCTTGGTGGAGGAGTCACCGACGATCGAGTACTGCTTGGTCTGCTCGCCGTAGTAGATCCGCTGCTCGTAGTCGCCCAGTTCGCCCTTGGCCGGCAGATCCGACTCGGTGAAGTCCGGGGAGCCGTTGCTCTTGACCGAGGTGCCCTTGGCCGCCACCACGCCATAGCCGTGGGTGTACTTGAAGTGGTCGTTGATCCAGTTCTGCTGCGGGATGCCCTTGACGTTCAGCTCGCGCAGCCCCACCACGGTGTCCTGCTCCTTGCCGGCGACCGTGTAGCGGTCGACGTCCAGCGTGGACGGGAAGGCGTAGTAGCTCTTGGTCTGCTGCAGCTGCTGGAAGGTCGGCGACACCACGTTCGGGTCGAGCAGCCGGACCGAGGCGGTGGTGTCGGCGTCGTCCCGCAGAGTCTGCTTCGCGCTGGCGCTCGTGCCGGAGTACTCCGTCACCTTGGTGTTGTCGATGCCGTACGCCTTGCGGGTGGCATCGATGTTCTTCTGGATGTACGGAGTCTCCTTGGCGGCCTCGTTCGGCTGCACCTGGAACTTCTGCACGATGGCCGGGTAGAGCCCGCCGATCAGGATCGCCGACAGCACCATCAGGCCGAAGCCGATCAGCGGCAGCGACCAGGTGCGCCGCCACAGCGTCGCGAAGAACAGCAGCGCGCAGATGATCGCGATGGCGAAGAGGATCGTCTTGGCCGGCAGATAGGCGTTGGCGTCCACATAGCGAAGGCCGGTCCAGTTGCTGGACTTGAGGTTGCCCGCCTTCACCGCCAGCGAGTACCGGTCGAGCCAGTACGCCACCGCCTTGAGCGATACGAACAGGCCCAGCAGGACCGACAGATGGCCGGTCGCGGCCGCCGTCGCCCTGCCACCCGGCGAGGTGATCCGCAGCCCGCCGTACAGGTAGTGCACCAGCGCGGCGGCGAACAGCGAGAGCACGACGGCGGCGAAGCCGAAGCTCAACAGGAAGCGGTACCACGGCAGATCGAACGCGTAGAACGCGACGTCCATGTGGAACTGCGGGTCCTTGGTGCCGAACTGCGTGGCGTTGACCCACAACAGCCAGGTCCGCCACTGGCTGGACGCCGAGGCGCCCGCGATCAGGCCGACCAGGGAGCAGATGGCGAGCAGCGACCACTTCTTGTAGGGGGCGATGCCCATCCGGTAGCGGTCGAGGCTCTGCTGCTCCACGGACATCGCGCTCAGCGGCGGCCGGAGGCGGTGGGCGAGGTAGATGTTGATGCCGATGGCGGCGGCCATCAGCAGCCCGAAGACGAAGAACAGCCCGATCTTGGTCCACAGCGTCGTCGTGAAGACCGAGGAGTAGTGGACCGAGCGATACCACAGCCAGTCGGTCCAGAAGCCGGCGAACATGACAAAGGCGATGGCCAGCACGGCCAGTACGCCCACCGTCATGAGCAGCGTCCGGGTACGTCGGGACGGCCGGCCCACTCTCATCCGCGGCCCCGGCGGACCTCCGCCGCGGTCCGGCATCTGGAATACCAAGGTGCGCACCTCGAAGTATCGGTTAGGGCGTTTCAGGGCAATACGGCGGGCGCCTGGTCCGACGCCCACTGGTGCAACTTACTCAGGCTTTACTCGGTTCCCGCATTTGGTCACAGAAGAGGCAGGATATTGACCATGTCCAACATTGCGTCCGACGGTGCACCACTCGCCGCCACCCCGCTCACCCGTGCCGTACTCGAGATCGACGACTACGCCTCCGGCCTTGGCTGGGACCAGCCCGCCCGGCTCTTCGCCCTCGTCGACACCGCTCAGCTGCGCACCCAGGAGCCCGGTCTCGCCGACCAGCTCGGCCTCGGCGAGGCGAACGCCGGTGCCCTGACCCCGATCGAGCAGGACGAACTGCCGGCCGGCACCCCCCTCGACGAGTTCCTCGCGACCATCGCCTGGCCCGAGGTCATCGCCGGCTGCGCGATGACCGTCGAGCGGCTGATGCTTCCGCCCACCGCGGAACAGTCCATCCCCGAGGGCCTGGACGACGCGGCACTGGCCAAGTGGGTCGCCGCCCACCCCGAGCGCCAGGAGGTCCGCATGACCGTGGCGGTGCTCCGCGACGGCGCGCGCGAGTCCGCCGTACGCCTCCGCGAAAAGGACTCACCGACCGAGGTCCTCACCGGCGCCGACCTCGTCCCCGGCCTCGCGGACGCGCTGGCAGCGACCTTCGAGGCCTGACCACTCGCCTCCGGCTCCTCTTCGGCAGCCCTCAGGAAGCAGTACAGCTGGGCAGGCCTGCCGTGTCCCCGGTGCGTATCTTCTTGAGGGCGGCCATCGCGTCGTCGATGGTCTTGACCTTGACCAGGCGCAGCCCGGACGGCGTGTCCTTGGCCGCCTCCGCGCAGTTGTCCGACGGAGTCAGGAAGTACTGGGCGCCCTTGTCGCGGGCGCCGATCGTCTTCATGTCTATGCCGCCGATCGCGCCGACCTTGCCGGTGTCGTCGATCGTGCCGGTGCCGGCCACGAACTTGCCGCCGGTGAGGTCGTTCGGGGTCAGCTTGTCCACGATGCCGAGGGCGAACATCAGGCCCGCACTGGGGCCGCCCACGTCCGCGAGCTTGATGTCGATCTTGAACGGGAAGGTGTGCTCGACCCCGGCCTGGATGCCGACGACCGCCCGCGCCTTGCCGCCGTCGGTCGACTTCTTGGTCGTGATCGCCAGATCCTGGGTCGCCGCGTTCTTCTTACCCGCGTTCTTCTCCGGGACGACCGTGAAGACGACCTTCTCGCCCGGCTGGTGCTTGGTGACCAGCCCGGCGACATCGGCGGCCGCCTTGACCGGCGTGCCGTCCACCGCCTTGATCACATCACCCGCGTGCAGGACGCCCTCGGCCGCGCCGCCCTTCACCACCGCCGACACGATCACCCGCGAGCCCACCGGGATGCCCAGCTCCTTCAGCGCCGCGACCTTGGCGCTGTCCTGGGACTGGGTGAACTCCTCGGCGTTCTCCTGGTCGGCCTGCTGGGCCGTCTGACCGCTGGGGTAGAGCGTGTCGTGCTCGACGACCTTCTGGTCGCGCGACAGCCAGCCGCTGACCACCTCGACCAGATTCATGGAGAAGTCGGCGCTCGTCACCCGCACCGTCGTCATGTTGAGGTGCCCGGTCGTCGGATACGTCTTCCGCCCCGAGATCTGCAGCACCGGCTCCCCGCCGTGCTCCCCCAGGGTGTTCACGGTCGGGCCCGGAGACATCTCCGAGAACGGCACCGGCAGCAACAGCGCCGCACAGAGCAGTGCTATCAGCGTCAGGGTCGAGGCGAGCAGCGTCGCAGTGCGGCGTGGCATGGAACGACAGTACGGGACGGGTCCGACAGTCGCCCCACGGGCCCTCAGCGTGATCCGGCGTCGGACTTGCGCATGGCCTCGCGGAAGCGTTCGTAGTCCGCCAGCGACGCGCCGTCGCCGGTGGTGCGCGTACGAGCCGCCCAACCGCCCCAGACTGCCGCCGCGATCGCGGCAACCACCGGAATGAGCAACCATGCGAGCGCTGCCATTACGGCCTCCCGACCCCACGCACCGATCATGAACGTATGAGCAGATTAACCACCCGATGCCTTAACGTTCGCGGCGGGTCGGAAGTTACGCAACCGCAGGTGAACAGGCGGGGCGGGTGGCCGGAGCGTGGTCAGCGCGTCGTCGGCGCACGGCCGGTGCGCGCAGCCTAGTGCGCGCAGGCACCGACCCATTCCTCGGCGCCGTCCACGAAGCGCTGGTGCTTCCAGATCGGTACTTCGCGCTTGAGGTCGTCGATCAGTCGGCGGCAGGCGGCGAACGCCTCCGCGCGGTGCGGGCAGGACACCGCCACGACCACCGCAAGATCACCCACACGGAGATCACCCACACGGTGTACGGCCGCCAGCGCCCGCACCGGGAAGTCCGCAGCCACCTTCTCCGCGACCCGGCGCAGCTCCACCTCAGCCGAGGGATGCGCCGAATAGCTCAGGCCCGTCACCTCGGCCCCCGACCCGCCGTCGTGGTCCCGAACCGTCCCGACGAACAGCGCGGTCCCGCCGGCGGCGTCGTCCCCGACAGCCCTGAAGACCTCGTCCACGGACAGGTCGGTGTCGCGTATGGCCAGCAGGCGGATCGTCTCTTCCATACGCCCCATGCTGCCGCACCGCCCGCGATGCGGAAACCCCCTTCCGGGGAGGGGTCGGTTACACCCCGCTCCTACACCCGTCTCCTACACCCGTCTCCTACAACCCGCGCCTACAACCCGCGCCGCTTGCGCGCCCGCCGCACCATCGCGGCCGTGCCGACGAGGGCGACGGTCGCACCGGCGGCGCCGAGGGTCGCGGCGTCCTTGCGGCCGAGGCGGCGGCCGACGACGGAATTGCGGCCGGTGACCTCTTCCAGGAGCTCGGCGAGGACCTCCTCGTTCGTCCAGTGCGGGCGCCAGCCGGCCTCGTGGAGCCGGCTGCCGCTGACGACCCAGGGGTGCATGGTGTAGGTCAGGTCGCCCGCCGGGGACGGGGTGAGCCCGAGCCGGTGCAGCCGGGAGGCGGCGCCCAGAGCGATGGCCGGGGGCAGCTCCATGCGGCGGATTCCGCTGAGCTCCTCGACCTCCTCCTGTTCGAGCCAGCCGTCACAGCCGACGGCCATCTCGCCGTCGACCTTCTCCAGCACGGCGTACTCCAGCGCCGTGACCAGGTCGTCGACATGGCAGAACTGCCAGCAGGGCCGGCTGCCGGCCACCACCAGCAGCCTGGGCGACTCGAAGTACCGGGTCAGGGCTGTGTCCGTACCGCCGACCAGGACGGCGGGCCGCAGAATCGTCACGTTCAGCCCGGGGTGGGCGCGGGGCGCGCGCTTGCCGAGGCGCTCGATCTCCAGCAGGTCCCCGACGAAGCTGGCCTCCGCCGTGGCGCGCAGCGGGGCGTCCTCCGCGAGCGGGATGTCGTTGTCGGGCTCGGCCCCGTAGACCATGGCGGACGTGCAGAGCACGACCCGCCGCACCCCGGCCGCCGCGGCGGCGGTGAGCACGGTCTGGGTGCCCCGGACGTTGAAGGCGGTACGCGCCTTGGGGTCGGACTCCAGGTCGAGGTCGAGTCCGAGGTGGACGACGACGTCGACGCCCCGCAGCCGCTCGGCGATCACCGGGTCGCGTACGTCCAGGACGCGCCAGGTGGCGCCCGGCACGTCGCCGCGCCGCTCGTCGATCGCCACGACCTTCTTGACCTGGCCGGACTCGACAAGCCGCACGGCGAGCAGCCGGCCGACGCCGGAGGCCGCGCCGGTAACGGCGACGACCGGCCCTGACGCCGCCCTGGAGCTGCTCCGCTCTGGGCGAACGGACGATTCTGGGGAACTCACCGGGTGTCTCCCACGGTTGTTTCTGGTGCGAGGTGCGCACATTCAGTACGCAGCCATCCTGCCTGACGGGTGTCTAGGCTGGAGGTACAGCCCACAACACACAGAGCCGAGGAAACCCGTGAGCGACAATCCATTCGGATTCGGCCTCCCCCCGGAGGAGCCCGAGGACGGGGACAACGGCAAGAAGCCGAGCGGTTCCGGCGACGGCTCGCAGGGTCCGGTCGGCCCCGGGAATCCGTTCGGCTTCGGCGCGGGCGGTGCCGGGGACAACCCCTTCGCCGCGATGTTCGGATCCCTCAACCCCAACGACCTCGGCGCCGCCTTCCAGCAGCTCGGCCAGATGCTCTCGTACGAGGGCGGCCCGGTGAACTGGGACATGGCCAAGGACATCGCCCGCCAGACGGTCTCCCAGGGCACGCCGGACGGCACCAAGGACGCCAGCGTCGGCCCCGCCGACCGCGCCTGGGTGCAGGAGGCCGTGCGGCTGGCCGACCTGTGGCTGGACGGCGCGACCTCGCTGCCCTCGGGGGCCGGTTCGGCGGTGGCCTGGAGCCGCGCGGAGTGGGTCGAGGCGACCCTGCCGGTGTGGAAGGACCTGGTCGACCCGGTCGCGGAGCGCGTGGGCGCCGCCATGGGCGACGTACTGCCCGAGGAGATGCAGGCCATGGCCGGCCCGCTGCTCGGCATGATGCGCTCCATGGGCGGCGCGATGTTCGGTACGCAGATCGGCCAGGCGCTCGGCACCCTCGCCGGCGAGGTCGTCGGCTCCACGGACGTCGGCCTGCCGCTCGGCCCGGCCGGCAAGGCGGCCCTGCTGCCCGCCAACGTCGCCGCCTTCGGCAAGGGCCTCGGCGTCCCGCAGGAGGAGGTACGGCTCTACCTGGCGCTGCGCGAGGCCGCCCACCAGCGGCTCTTCGCCCATGTGCCGTGGCTGCGGGCGCACCTCTTCGGCGCCGTCGAGGGCTATGCGCGCGGCATCAAGGTCGACACCGCCAAGCTCGAGGACGCGGTCGGCCAGCTCGACCCGACCAACCCCGAGGCTCTGCAGGACGCCCTTCAGCAGGGCATGTTCCAGCCCGAGGACACCCCTGAGCAGAAGGCCGCACTGGCCCGCCTGGAGACCGCGCTGGCCCTGGTCGAGGGCTGGGTCGACGCCGTCGTCCATGCCGCCGCCGCCCCGCACCTGCCGTCGGCCGGCGCCCTGCGCGAGACGCTCCGCCGGCGCCGCGCGACCGGTGGCCCCGCCGAGCAGACCTTCGCCACCCTCATCGGCCTCGAGCTGCGCCCCCGCCGCCTCCGCGACGCGTCCCGCCTGTGGGCCTCGCTGACCGACGCACGCGGCGTCGACGGGCGGGACGGGCTCTGGGCCCACCCCGACATGCTGCCGACGGCCCAGGACCTGGACGACCCGGACGGCTTCGTGCACCGCGAGGCCATCGATTTCTCCGAGCTCGACAAGATGCTCGGGGACGCCGCGCGCGGCGAGGACGAGGACAAGGGCGACACGGAGAAGTGAACGAGCTGTACGCGGACGCGGTGCGCGTCCTGAAGGACTGGGACGCGCCCGACGACAGCCAGGAGCGGCTCCGGCTGGACTACCTCGACCATCTCGCCGAGCACCCCGACGGCATATGGAAGCCCTGTCGCGACGGGCACATCACGGCGAGCGCCATCGTCATCGACCCGGTCGGGGAGCGCGTCCTGCTGACCCTGCACCGCAAGATGAAGATGTGGCTGCAGATGGGCGGCCACTGCGAGCCCGAGGACGCCACCCTCGCCGATGCCGCCCTGCGCGAAGCCACCGAGGAGTCCGGCATCTCCGGGCTCACCCTGCTCCGGCCCGAGCCGGTCAACCTGGACCGGCACCTGACGCCCTGCGCGTGGCACCTGGACGTCCAGTACGCGGCGCTGGCCGCGCCGGGGGCGGTCGAGGCGATCAGCGAGGAGTCGCTGGACCTCAACTGGTACGCGTACGACGAGGTGGGCGAGGTCGCCGACGGCTCGGTCGAGGCTTTGCTGACCCGGACGCGGGCTCTGCTGGACGTCTGAGCAACGGCGGTTGAGGACGGGGGGTGGGGGCAGCGCCCCCACACCCTTCGCTTCGAGTCAGTTCGAGTCGGTTCGAGTCAGTCCGAGTCGGTTCGGTCAGTTCGAGAAGATGTTGCCCTGGTTCTGCCCGTGCGCGCCCTGCTGGCCGAAGCCGTACTGCGCGGCGAGCCCCTGGCCGATGTGCGCGCCCTGCGGCGGCAACAGCTCGCTCGGCTGGACCAGCGCGTAGCCCTGCCCCAGGAAGCTCAGCTCCCAGCCCTCCCCGGTGGTGCCCCGGCGGCGCCAGACCGCGGAGGACGACGTCTGCGCCTGCATCTGCACCCGCAGCGACGTGGACCAGGCCACCACGGCGTCGGCGTCGGCCGAGACGTACTTGTCCGGCGTCACGGGTAGCAGCAGCGGCTTCCCGGAGGTCATCAGCGCGACCTTGCCGTGGCCCGAGATGTTGAGGTTGTACGCGCCGGTGCCGGAGACCCCGAACTGGCTGTCGACGGCGATGACTTCCCAGTGCAGCGCCGAGTCGAGCGCCAGAACGTACGCCGCGTCGACCGTCAGGCCCTCGTGGTCGACGTCCACGACGTGGATGTGCTGGGCGAGGTTGGCGAGGTAGACGGTGCCCTGCCCCGAGCAGCGCATGAGGTCGAGGCCTTCGCCGGTGCGGGCGCGGGCGTTGCGCTGGCCCTGCGTGCGGTATTCGCCGTCGAACTCGATGAGGCCCTGGTAGGCGACCATCGCGCCCTTGCGGGCGAGGCAGTCGGTGTTGCCGTCGAGCCTGACCCTGAGGAGCTGGTCGTTCTGGAGCGTGTAGTGGTCCTCGGACTGGACTTCGGTGTAGGCGAAAAGCGGGCTCTGCATGATGTGTCGCTCCCCCTCAGCCCCGGACTCGGAGGCGGTCGGTGCTGTCTTCGCTGGGCTGTACGACCACGAATCCCTGGCCGGAGAAGCCGATCTGGAATGCCTCGCCGCTGCCGCGCCCGATCAGGGACGAGGCCTTGAAGCTGCGCTTGGACTTGGTTTTGAGCCCGGACGACCAGGCCACCAGCGCGTCCGGGTCGACATATGTCTCGTCCTCGCCCCGCCCGCAGTCGACGACCATCGGCGTGCCGCGCGAGGTGATGGCGACCCAGCCGGTGCCGGAGATCCCGACGTTGAACAGGCCCTGTCCGGCGAACTTCGCCAGGCCCTTGACCCGCTCGACGCCCCACTGCAGATGGGCGTCGAAGGCGAGCAGATTGGTGCCGTTGACCGACAGGGACTCGTTGTTGAGGTAGACGGGCACCACGTCGGCGCCGTAGTCGGCGAGGTAGAGCAGGCCGTCGCCGGTGCACTTCATGACGGGGGCGCCCTCGCCGGTGAGCCACTGCGAGGCCATCTGGCGGACGGCGGGCGGATTCGGCTCGTACTGGACGAAGCCCTCGTACGCCACCATGGAGCCGGTGCGCGCGTAGAGGTCCTGGCCGGTCTGCATGGCGACCTTGAGCATCCGGCCGCCGTGGGTTTCCATCCGGGCGGTCACCGGGGTCGGCGCGAAGCCCGCGATCAGGGTCTGGTCCATGGCGGGTCTCACACCTCGTAGGGCTGGACGATGATGAAGTTGCCGGGGGCGCCGCGGAACTGGAGGTTCACGGTCTCGCCGCTGTGGCCCGGGTAGGCGTTGCGACGCAGCCGCACCTGGCTGGAGAGGATCACCTGCGAGGCGGCCGACCAGGCCACGATCGCGTTGCTGTCCGCGTACGTGGTCGGGGTGACCGGCAGCACGACCGGGGTGCCGTGGGTCTTGACGATGACGGTGCCGGTGCCCTGGAAGAGCATGGTGAAGAGCGCGCCGCCGGGGATGCCGTGGCCCTCGATGCGGCGCACCTCGTGCTGGAGCGACTCGTCGAACGCGAGGACGTTCTCGGCGGAGACGCAGATGGCGTCGCCCTGGAGCTCGATCGGGTGCAGGTTGGCGGAGTTGTCGGCGAAGAAGACCTGGCCGCGACCGGTGCAGCGCATCAGCTGCATCTCCTGGCCGGTGGCGTTGCCGACGATCCGGCCGGTGAAACCGGCGCCCTTGTAGCCGAATTCGACCTTGCCCTGGTAGACCACCATGCTGCCCTGCTTGGCGAGCACGGGCTGGCCGCCGGCCTGGGAGAGGTCGACGCGGATCAGCTTCCCGTTCTGCTGCGTCCAGCGCTGGCCGGTGGGCGCCTCGCGGTACTTCTCCATGGCGGCGCTCAGCCCCGCGCCCGCGGGGGCCGCCGGGACACCGGCTCCCTGCGGCGGGACCTGACCGAACTGCGGCTGTCCGTAGGGCTGCTGCCCGAACTGCGGCTGGGGGTAGGGCTGCTGGCCCGGGGGGCCGGGAGGGCCCGGGACGCCCGGCGGCGGCTGCGGCGGCGGGACCTGGCCGAAGGGGGGCGCGGCGGGCGGGTACTGGCCGGGCGGGGCGGCGAGCGGCGCGACCATGGTGGGCGCCGCGTGGATGGGCGGGGCGGCGGGCGGGGCCATGGGCGGCGCGGCGGGGGCGCCGAATGCCGGGGCGGGCGGCGGCGGGCCGACGGGCGCCCCGAAAGCCGGGGCGGGCGGGATGGCAGCCGGGGCCGGGGCGGGCTCCTCTTCGGCGACCTCGCCGCCGAAGTTCTTGAGCAGGGCGTCCAGACCGCCGTCGAAGCCCTGTCCCACGGCCGCGAAGCGCCATACGTCCTTGAGGTAGACGTCGGCGAGCATCACCGCGCGCTCGGTGGTGAACTCGGCGCCGGTAAAGGCGTAGCGGGCCACTTCCTCACCGCCGGCGACAATCCGGAGGTAGCCGGGACCGACCTGCGACATGACGCCGTTTCCGTCGATGGTCGCGGTGAAGGACAGCTTCTGGATCTGTGGCGGGATCTTGTCCAGTGTCACCCGGAAGGATTCGGTGTCACCGGCCTGCGGGCCCAGCAGCTGGATCGACTCCTCCGGCGACTTGGGCTGGTTGAAGAAGATGAAGTACCGGTCGTCCGAGAGCTGTTCATCGGCGTCGAGCCCGAAGCAGCTGATGTCGAACGAGAGCCCGGGAGCGCTGATCTGCACACCGATGTACAGATCCGTTCCCGCCGTCAGATCGCTGATCCTGGCCTTGTGGCCGCGTTGGAATTCCCTGGCCATGCGAACGACCGTCCCCCCCATCCGTACGTACATGCTGTGGTGCGTTGCGACAGGCTAACGGCTGACCCTGACAGCGGCTATTCAGCCGGGCTTTCCTCGCGGTCCTCCCGGGTGGCCGGCAGATGCGGCAGCCGGCCCGCCGCGACGACGCCCTCCAGATAGCCCCGGGCCCGCTCGGTGCGCGGATAGTCGTCGAGCAGCTCCCAGAAACGCGGCCCGTGTCCGGGAACCAGAAGGTGTGCCAATTCATGGAGGAGTACGTAGTCGATGACGTACTCCGGCATGCCTTGCAGCCGGTGCGAAAGGCGGATGCTGCCCTCGGCCGGGGTGCAGGAGCCCCATCGTGAATTCTGGTTGGTCACCCAGCGCACGGTGTCCGGTGCCGCGCGGCCGCCGAGGTACTGGGCCGACAGCTGCTCCGCCCGGGCGGCCAACTCCTCGTCGCCGAGCATGCGCCGGCTCTCCTGGGCGGCGAGCTTGTCGAGCATGAGCACCACCCAGCGTTTCTCCTCGGCGGCGGACATCCGCGCAGGGATGAGGACGATGGTGCGGTCACCCTCGCGATAGGCCGAGACCGTGCGGCGGCGGCGGGCGCTGCGGCGTACTTCGACCGCGTTGGCGCGGGACGCGAGTGGATGCTGGCTGGAAAGGCTGTGAGCCGGTTCGGCGGACACGCCTCGACGTTACCTGTCCGGGGACCCGTCGGTCCTGTCCCCCGGCCGGTTGGCTGTGGATTCCGTCGGCACTGCGCGCATATTGAATGATCGCCACCCACAACCTGTGGATAACTTTCCGGCCATGTCGGGCTCCTCGGGCATTCTGGATGCGTCGCACGAACAGACCACGGGGGTGGCGCCATGCGTCCCATGCTCAAGACCGCCATGCGCCGGAGCTGGCGAAATCGCCAATGCGTGCAATTCGGGGTGGATCCGGCCCACGCGGTGGTGCTGGACGCGGTGGACGGAGCCGCGGCCGGCTTCCTCGACCTGCTCGACGGCACACGTGGCCTCGGCCCGCTGGCCCGGGAGGCCGAGGCTCTCGGCATCGAACCGCCGCAGACCCGGCGGCTGCTCGGGCTGCTCGCCCGGGGCGGCGTGCTGGACGACGCGACCGCCCACGCCGAACTGGCCGCGTCGATACGGCACCGCACAGCTGCCCTCGACCGGCTGCGGCCGGACCTGGCGGCGCTGTCGCTGATCCACCCGGGGCCGGGCGGCGCCGCCGGGCGGATACGGGAACGCCGAGCTGCCCGGGTGCGGGTCGTGGGCGCCGGGCGGGTCGGGGGCGCGGTGGCGGCGCTGCTCTCGTCGGCCGGCGTCGGCCGGGTCGAGGTCCGCGACAGCGGCCGGGTCGAGCCCTGGGACACCTCGCCCTGCGGCATTCCCGCCGAGCACATCGGCGACCGCCGGGACGCGGCGGCACGCGGAGCCGTCCGGCGGGCGGCGCCGGATCCCCGCGCGGCCGGGCCCGGGCGGCGAGGGCCGCGCGTCGGTCCCGAGCCCGCCCCCGTCGCCCGGCTGGGGCTGGTCGTGCTCGCGCCGCGCGACGGCCTGGACGCCTACGCGCCCGACCCGGGCGAGGCCGGCCCGTTGCTCGCGGCCGCGATTCCGCACCTCTATACGGGGGTGATGGAGGGCACCGGCGTGGTCGGCCCACTGGTGGTGCCGGGCCGCACGGCCTGCGCGGGCTGCCTGGCCCTGGGACGCGCCGACGCCGACCCCGCGTGGCCCCGGGTGCTCGCCCAGCTCCGGTCGCGGCGCGGCGCCGGGGTCCCGGCCTGCGACATCGCGCTGGCGACCATGGTGGCGGGGCTGGCGGCCGCCCACGCCCTGGCCTTTCTGGACGGCGGCGAGCCGGCCAGTGCGGGGGCCCGGGTGGAGGTCGGGCTGGCTCGAATGACGATGGCGACACGGCCGGTGTCGGGGGACAAAAGATGCGCCTGCGGCTCCGCTCGCCTGCTCAATGCCGCCTTCTCCCAGGCACCGACCGCGCCACGAGCGGAATCGCGAGGGGCATCTGCGTGACTCGGTTCATGAGGGGCGGGGGACAATGACGTCGTGACCGACCGGAAAGAGGGGGCGCATGTCTGATCTTCCGCGCAAAGCGATGACCCGTACGGCCAAGTTGGCGGCGCTGCCTCTGGGGTTCGCCGGGCGGGCGACCCTGGGACTCGGCAAGCGGCTCGGCGGGCGTCCGGCCGAGGAGGTCGCGACCGAGCTCCAGCAGCGCACCGCCGAGCAGCTCTTCAAGGTCCTGGGTGAGCTCAAGGGCGGGGCCATGAAGTTCGGCCAGGCCCTGTCGGTCTTCGAGGCGGCGCTGCCCGAGGAGGTCGCGGGTCCCTACCGGGCCGCACTCACCAAGCTCCAGGATGCCGCCCCGCCGATGCCGGCCCGCACGGTGCACGGGGTGCTGGAGGAGCGGCTGGGCGCGGACTGGAGATCCCTCTTCTCCGAGTTCGAGGACAAGCCCGCCGCGGCGGCCTCGATCGGGCAGGTGCACCGCGCGGTATGGCACGACGGGCGGGAGGTCGCGGTCAAGGTCCAGTACCCGGGGGCCGGGGACGCCCTGCTGTCGGATCTGAACCAACTGGGCCGGGTGGCCCGGCTGTTCGGGCCGCTGATCCCCGGCATGGACATCAAGCCGCTGATCGCCGAGCTGCGCGACCGGATCTCCGAGGAGCTGGACTACGAGCTCGAGGCGCAGGCCCAGCATGTGCACGCGGTCGAGTTCGCCGGCGACCCGGATGTGATGGTGCCCGAGGTGGTGCACCGTACCGACCAGGTGCTGATCACCGAGTGGATGGACGGGGTCCCGCTGTCCGAGGTGATCTCCGGCGGCAGCCAGGAGTTGCGCGACCGGGCCGGGCAGCTCCTCGCGCACTTCCTCTTCGCCGGCCCGGCCCGCACCGGGCTGCTGCACGCCGACCCGCACCCGGGCAACTTCCGGCTGCTGGTCGACGACGGTCCGCCGGAGGGCTGGCGGCTGGGCGTCCTGGACTTCGGCACCGTCGACCGGCTGCCGGACGGGCTACCGCTGCCGATCGGCACCGCGCTGCGGCTGGCGCTGGAGGGCGACGCCGAGGCTGTGCACGCCATGCTGCGTCAGGAGGGGTTCGTCAAGCCGACGATCGAGCTCGACCCGGATGCCGTACTGGACTATCTGCGGCCGATCATCGAGCCGGCGGGGCTCGACGAGTTCCCCTTCGGGCGTGGCTGGATGCGGGCGCAGGCGGCGCGGATCGCGGATCCGCGCTCGCCGGCCCACCAGTTGGGCAAGCAGCTGAACCTGCCGCCGTCGTATCTGCTGATCCACCGCGTGACGCTGAGCACCGTCGGCGTGCTGTGCCAGCTGTCGGCGACGGTGCGGCTGCGGGACGAGCTGCTGGAGTGGTTGCCCGGCTTCGCGGAGCAGAGCGGGCTGGGGTCCCCCGTGCCGAAGGCCAGGGGGGAGTCGGCCTGAGCGGTGCCGGCTACGGCCGGTTACCACCAGGCGGAGTCGATGCGGCCCTCGATGCTGCGGAGATGGGTGCGCGCGCAGTCGTCGCAGAAGTAGACGCGGCTGCCGTTCTCCACGGAGCAGGTCCAGGTGAGCGGTGGTGAGCCGTCCTGAACCAGCCCGCAACGGGCGCAGGTGGTGGTCGTGCGTCGGTCCGTACCGACCCGGTCTTCCTGAGTCTTCTGGTCCACTTCGTGACAATAACGCGGGACCGGCCGATTTCGACCGGTCCCGCGATTCTGTGTCGTTAACGCTTTGTTACTGCTTGTTACCGGTCCTTACCGCTCTTACTGCATGACGGCGAGGGCCAGGGCACGGCGGGCGCGGAGCGAGGCACGCTCGGCGCGACGCTGGAGGCGCCGGGCGCTGAGCAGTCGGTTGGCCCTGCGTTCATGCTCGGCCTCGTACAGGCGCTGTTGCATATGGGCACGGGCCAGAGCTTCTGGCATGAGTTGCATTTCGAGGTTCCTGTTCTGACGCGAGGTCATCGCGTCGGACGCCGGGGTGGGGATGTCGGTGAGGGAGGGATTCATCGGGTCCTGCTTCTTCGGGTCGTGCGTGAGGGGATGGTCGATCGTTCCGAGAGCCGGGCGGGTCATGCCATGACCGCGTTCTTGCGCGGACGGCCACGCGGCCGCTTCCGCGGCACCACCACGCCCTGGACGAACAGCTCGCCGCCCCAGACGCCCCAGGGCTCGCGGCGGTCCTTGGCGCCTGCCAGGCAGGCCTCGCGGACCGGACAGGTCTGGCACAGCGACTTGGCGTACTCGACATCGGCCGGGGACTCCGCGAAGAAGACCTCCGGGTCGAACGTCCGGCACGGGACGGGTACGCCGAGGCGCTCGATCTCGTCGTCGAGCTCGGAAAGGGGCAGCAAGGGAGCCTCCGGGGTGTCGGGCGGGAGCTGCGGGTCGGGGACGGACGGTGCAGGCGGGGTGGAGTGCACGGTCGGTTCGTTCCTCATCTGTTGTTCGGCTGTGGAGGAAAAACAGAAGGGCCGCGGATCCCGGTCTGGGATTCCGCGGCCCTGGAAGGTGCCGGTCTGATCGTGGATCAGACCGGATCACTCCAGGGTTCGAGCCCGCGGGAGGCCCACTTCGGGTGGTGCTGCGTCTTCTGGTTTCCGTTGTTTCCGGCACCATTGGTCATCGCCGCAAAGGCATAGGCCTGGGCCTGTGCCGCCACTGCTGTTACCGCAGGTGCCTGAGTCGGTCGCTCGCTGCGCTCCCGGATGGAAACGACGCCGGCGGCAGCCAGCAGGGAGGGAGCGGAAAGGCGACCGGACACACCGCTGCCACGGAGCGAGCCACCGAGCGGGCAGGCGGCGACGACCGGGCGATCGGTCATTTTGAGGGTGTTCTCGATGATGGTGATCACTTGGCTCGCCTCCTTCGGCGTCTCGTAGGGCTGGTGGTGCGTGCTCAGTACATCATGGTTTGCGCTGCTCTTGGAAGAGCCGCGGCGACCACGATCGAAAGGCTATGGGGCTCTCCGCGCCGGGCGCAAACTATTTTTCCGCCTCGTCCGCAACAAGTTCTTCACCGGCGCACAGGGCGAGGACATCGGCGCCGTACTTGTCCAGTTTGCGAGCCCCGACCCCGGCGATAACAGCCAGTTCGGACGGCTGTGCCGGCCTCACCTCGGCGATCGCGAGCAGGGTCTTGTCGGTGAAGACGCAGTAGGCCGGCTGGCCGATCGTCTTCGCCTGCGCCATCCGCCAGTCGCGCAGCCGCTCGTACAGGGCCTCGTCGAGATCTGACGGGCAGTCCTCACACCGCATCAGCTTGATCTCGCCCGCGTCGGACAGGGTGCGCCCGCACACCCGGCAGTAGACCGGGCCACGCTTCTTGCGGGCGGCCGGAACGCGCTCCACGCCGCCTCTGGCGGCCACGGGCTTGCCCGCGGCTCCCCGGCCCGCCGAGCCCGGCCGCAGGCCGTCCAGGAAGCGTGAGGGCCGTCGGCCGCCGCGCCCGCCGGGAGAGCGCGACAGCGCCCAGGACAGCGAGAGGTGGAACCGGGCCCGGGTGACGCCGACATAGAGCAGCCGGCGCTCCTCCTCGACCTGCTCGTCGGTCTTGGCGTAGGTGATCGGCATGGTGCCCTCGGTGAGGCCGACCAGGAACACCGCGTCCCACTCGAGGCCCTTGGCGGAGTGCAGCGAGGCCAGCGTGACGCCGTCGACGCTCGGGGCGTGCTGGGCGGCCGCCCGCTCGTCCAGCTCGGCCACGAAGTCGCCGAGCTTGGCCTCCGGCCGCACCCGGGTGAAGTCCTCCGACAGCCGTACGAGGGCCGCCAGCGACTCCCAGCGGTCCCGCACCGCGCCCGACCCGGCCGGCGGCTCCGCGGACCAGCCGCGCGAGCCGAGCACCGCCCGGACCTGCTCCGGCACCCCGGCGTCGTCGAGGCCGGGGTCGGACGAGCCGCCCGCCCGCGCCGCGCCGCGCAGCAGCAGCCCCGCCTCCCGGACCTCGGGCCGCTCGAAGAACCGTTCGGCGCCCCGCAGTTGGTAGGGCACCCCGGCGTCGGCCAGTGCCTGCTCGTAGACCTCGGACTGGGCGTTGATGCGGTAGAGCACCGCGATCTCGCCGGCCCGCACCCCGCTGTCGATCAGCTGCCTGATCCGGCGCGCGGTGCCCTCCGCCTCGGCGGGCTCGTCGGCGTACTCGGTGTAGGTCGGCTCCGGGCCGGTCTCGCGCTGCGAGACGAGCTCCAGCCGGTGCTGGGCGGCCTGGCCACGCGCCTGCCCGAGGAGCCCGTTGGCGAGGTGCACGACCTGGGGGGTCGAGCGGTAGTCGCGGACCAGCTTCACCACGGTCGCGCCCGGGTGCTTCGTACGGAAACCGAGCAGGTAGTCCGGCGTGGCGCCGGTGAAGGAGTAGATGGTCTGGGAGGCGTCGCCGACCACGCAGATGCTGTCCCGGTTGCCGAGCCACAGGTCGAGCAGCCGCTGCTGGAGGGGGCTGACGTCCTGGTACTCGTCGACGACGAAGTGCTGGTACTGCGAACGGATGGTGTCGGCGACATCCGCGCGGTCTTGGAGCACGCCGACCGTGAGCAGCAGCACGTCCTCGAAGTCGATGACCCCGCGGTCGCGCTTGAGCTGCTCGTACGTCGTGTAGATCTTCGCGATCTCGGCCGGGTCGCGGGGCACTTCACGTCCCGCCTTCGCGGCGGCCGCCGCGTAGTCCTCCGGGACGGTCTGGGTGACCTTGCACCACTCGATCTCGCCGGTGACATCACGCAGCTCGTTGCGATCCAGCCGGATCCGGCAGCGGGCACCGGCCTCGGCGACGAGCTGGACCTTGCGCTCGGCCAGGCGGGGCATGTCGCCGCCGATCGCGCGCGGCCAGAAGTACTGGAGCTGGCGCAGGGCAGCGGAGTGGAAGGTGCGGGCCTGCACCCCGCCCGCGCCGAGCTGGCGCAGCCGTCCGCGCATCTCGCCGGCCGCCCGGGCCGTGAAGGTGACCGCCAGCACACTGCTGGGCTGGAGTATCCCCGCCCGCACCCCGTACGCGATCCGGTGTGTGATCGCCCGGGTCTTGCCGGTGCCGGCGCCGGCCAGCACGCAGACGGGGCCGCGCAGTGCCGTCGCGACGGCGCGCTGCTCCGGGTCGAGCCCTTCGAGCACGGCGTCCGCGGAGTCGGGGACGTCCGGGAACTCCGGGAAGAGTGGGGTGTGGGTTGGTGCGGTCACCCTGTCATGCTCCCAGGTCCGGCGGGACTGCCGGGAAAGTTATCCACAGCTGAGGTGCGATTGTCGCACCGCCGGGGATTGCGAGGAATGCGGCGGCCCCGGGTTAGCGTTCTCCGGATCGATTGGCCGAGTGGCCTTATGACCGATTCCGAGGAGCGAACGCCGATGCCGGGCACTGTGACGATGTACAGCACGACGTGGTGCGGATACTGCCGCCGGCTGAAGAGCCAGATGGAGCGCGAGGGCATCGCGTACAAGGAGATCAACATCGAGCAGGACCCGGAGTCGGCGAAGTTCGTGGAGCAGGTGAACAACGGCAACCAGCTGGTCCCGACCGTGCTCTTCCCGGACGGGTCCGCACTGCCGAACCCCTCCCTCGCCCAGGTCAAGCAGAAGCTCGGCGTATAGCTTCCGGCCGCTGCGCCGGGCGCCGTCAGGCGCTCGGCAGCGGCTCGCCGTACCAGAGCTCGATGAGCCGCGCCGCGATGGAGATGCCGTACGGGGCGAGCACGTCGCCGGCCTCTATGGCCTTGCGGTAGTCGTCGCGGGAGAACCAGCGGGCCTCGTGGATCTCGTCGCCGTCGACCTCGATGTCCGAGGACGTCGCGCGGGCCATGAAGCCGAGCATCAGGCTGGACGGGAAGGGCCAGGGCTGGCTGGCCACGTACGAGACCGAGCCGATCGTCACGCCCGCCTCCTCCGCGACCTCGCGGACGACGGCCTGCTCGATGGACTCGCCCGGCTCGACAAAGCCCGCGAGGGTCGAGAACCGGCCCTCCGGCCAGTGCACCTGGCGGCCCAGCAGGGCGCGGTCCTCGGCGTCCGTGACGAGCATGATGACCGCCGGGTCGGTACGCGGGTAGTGCTCGGCGCCGCAGGCGGGGCAGCGGCGGATGTGGCCGGCGGCGGCGATGACGGTGCGTTCGCCGCAGCGGGAGCAGAAGCGGTGCATGCGCTGCCAGTTCTCCAGGGCCACGGCGTGCACCATGAGCGAGGCCTCCAGGGGCGGCAGGAGTCCGCCGACCTCGCGGAGGCCGGCCGGGCGCTCGTCGGCGTCGATGCGGCCGGGGAGGGTGTCCTTCTGGAGTGCGAAGTAGCGCACGCCGTCCTCGTCGATACCCAGGAAGTAGCGGTGGGCCTCGGTCGGCGGCGCGTCGAAGGACGGCGTCATGACCAGCCGTGTGCCGCCGTCGTCGGTGTCCTCGACCAGCACCTGGCCGCCGGAGACCACGAAGACGCGAGTGGTGGGATGGCTCCAGGCGGCCGCCAGCCACGCCTCGTCGAGGCGGTGATGGGCGGCACGGTCCAGGCCCGCATGGGCGAGCGCCAGTGGCCGGCCGGTCGGGTCCAGTCCGAGTCCGGCCTCGTTCGTCCCGTTCACCTCGTTCATCCCCTTGGTCCCGCTCACGTCTGCTACCAACTCCCCGTCGTACGAGTCTCGGCGAGGTCGCTCCACAGGTAAGCGGAGGTCTCCACGCCCTTGAGGAGGAGGCCGAGTTCGACCTTCTCGTTCACCGAGTGCCAACCGTCGGACGGCACCGAAATTCCCAGGAACAGCACGGGTACGTCCAATACGTCCTGAAGGTCGGCCGCGGGACCCGAACCACCCTCACGGGTGAATCTGATCCCGGTCCCGAAGGCCCGGCCCATCGCCCGCACCACGGACTGCAGCGCCGGGTGGTCCAGCGGCGTCAGGCACGGGCGGGTCGCGCCCCAGAAGGTGATCTCGTGCCGGATGCCCGCCGGGAGGCGGTCGGCCACCCAGTCCCTGACCAGCCGCTGGATCCGGTCCGTGTCCTGCCCGGCCACCAGCCGGAAGCTCAGCTTCAGCTGCGCGGACGCCGGCACGATCGTCTTGCCGCCCGGGCCCTGGTAGCCGCCGCCGATCCCGTTCACCTCGGCCGTCGGGCGGGCCCAGATCCGCTCCAGGGTGGTGTGGCCGGCCTCGCCGCTCGCCGCGTACGACTTGGCGGTACGCAGCCACCGCGCCTCGTCGAACGGCAACTCCGCGAACAGCTCGCGCTCCTGGTCCGTCAGCTCGACGACGCCGTCGTAGAACCCGGGGATCGCGACGCGCTGGTCGGCGTCGTGCAGCCCCGCGACCAGCCGGGCCGCCTCGGCGGCGGGGTTGGGGACCGCGCCGCCGAACGACCCGGAGTGGATGTCCTGGTCCGGGCCGTACAGATCGATCTGGCAGTCGGCCAGGCCGCGCATGCCGGTGCAGACGGTCGGGGTGTCCTCGGACCACATACCGGTGTCGGAGACGATCACCGCGTCGCAGGCGAGGCGGTCGGCGCGGGCCTTGACGAGGGCCGGGAAGTTCGGCGAGCCGGACTCCTCCTCGCCCTCGATCAGCAGCTTGAGGTTGACCGCGGGGGCCGTACGGCCGGTCGCGGCGAGGTGGGCGCGGACGCCGAGCGCGTGGAAGAAGACCTGGCCCTTGTCGTCGGCGGCGCCGCGCGCGTAGAGCCGGCCGTCCCGGACGACCGGCTCGAAGGGGTCCGTGTCCCAGCCGTCCGCCCGGTCTGCGGGCTGCACGTCGTGGTGCCCGTAGACGAGGACGGTGGGTGCGTCCGGGTCCCCGGAAGGCCACTCCGCGTAGACGGCGGGGGCGCCTGGGGCTCCCCCCGGCGAAGCCGGGAGTGTGTCCCAGATCTCGGTGACCGGAAAGCCAGTGCGCGTGAGCGCGGCCGCCAGCCACTCGGCGCTGCGGCGTACGTCGGCGGAGCGGTCCGGGTCGGCCGAGACGGACGGGATGCGCAGCCAGTCGGCCAAGTCGTCGAGAAATGCGGCCTTGTGGGCCTCGATGTACGTACGGACGGCGCTGTCCGGGGTCGTGCTCATACGGCCGAGCCTATCCGGCCCGGGGGTGCCCACGGCTGGGCAGGCGCCGCGGGGGGTGGGGGATCAACCGCCGCCGAGCAGCAGGCGCTCCAGTGCCGGCCGGTCCGGGAGGTCGGCGGGGCGGATGATTTCGCCGGTGCGGACGTAGAGGAAGGCGGCGGAGACGCGGTCGAGGGGGAGGTGGTGGTGTTCGGCCCAGGCGAGGCGGTAGATGGCGAGTTGGAGGGGGTCGGCGGAGGGGGCGCGGTTGGTTTTCCAGTCGATGATTTCGTAGGTGTAGGAGTCGGGGTCGCCGGTGCGGTAGACGGCGTCGATGCGGCCGCGGATGACGCGGCCGGCGAGGGAGAGCTGGAAGGGGACTTCGACGCGGTAGGGGGTGCGGTCGGCGTAGGGGGTGCGGAGGAAGGCGTCTTTGAGGGCGGTGAGGTCGCGCTCGTCGGCGATTTCGTCGTCGCCTTCGATGCCGGGGAGCTCTTCGGGGGTCAGGAGGGGCAGCTCTTCGAAGCGGGATTCGACCCAGGCGTGGAAGCGGGTGCCGCGGCGGGCGGCGGGCTGCGGGGGGCGGGGCATGGGGCGGGCCAGTTCGCGGGCGAAGCCGTCGGGGTCGGCGGCGAGGCGCATGAGCTGGGAGGCGGTGAGGGTGGGCGGTACGGGGACGTCGCGTACGGTCGCGCGGGCGCGGCGCAGCTCACCGGCGAGGGCGTCGAGGTCGCGGTCCCAGGAGGCGACGAGCCGCGCTTCCTCGGGCACGAGGGCATGTGCCGGCTCGGGCTCCGGCTCGGGCGCCCGCGGTGCCGGGACGTCCGCGTACCAGTCGTCCCACTCCGCCGCGTCGTCCGGCGGCAACGCTTCCTCGTCGTCCTCCGGCGGCGGGGGCCAGTCCGGGTCCTCGGCGTAGGCATGCGCGGGTTCCGACGCCGGGGAGTCCAGGAAGCTGAGCACCGTCTTGGCGGCCGTGCGCCGCCATTCCAGGGCGACGGGATCCAGCGGCAGCGGCCACGCCTGCTCGAGCCCAGCGGCCAGCGACGGGTTCTGGTCGTCCTCGGCCGGGGGCTCGGCCCAGTGCTCGATCTCGCCGTGACCTGCTTCGCAGTGCTCGCGCAGGGCGTCGAGGAAGGCGGACGGCCCGAAGGGCTTCTTCTGGGTGGGCCCCCACCAGTGTCCGGAGCCGAGGAGCAGTGACCGGGGGCGGGTGAAGGTGACGTAGCCGAGCCGCAGTTCCTCGACGCGGTTGTGCTCGGCCATGGCCTCGCGGAAGCCGTCCAGACCGGCCCTGGACCACTCCGCCACGTCCGGCAGGGTGGCGGCGTCGCCCCGCAGCTCGTGCGGCAGCACCTTGGCGTTGGTGGTCCACAGCTCGCGCCCGCGTTCGCTCGGGAAGCCCTTGCGTACGAGGCCGGGGACGGCGACGACGTCCCATTCCAGGCCCTTGGACTTGTGGGCGGTGAGCACCTTCACCGTGTTCTCGCCGCCGGGCAGGGAGCTGTCGAGGCCCTTCTCGTACTGCGCGGCCGTGCGCAGGAAGCCCAGGAAGGCGAGCAGCGTGGCGTCGCCGTCCAGGGAGGCGAAGCCGGCGGCGATGTCGAGGAAGGCGTTGAGTGTCTCGCGGCGCCGGGCGGCCAGCGCGTGCGGGGACGCGGACAGCTCGACCTCGAGCCCGGTGACGGCCAGCACCCGGTGCAGTACGTCCATGAGCGGATCGGCAAGCGCCCGCCGCAGGTCCCGTATCTCCGTGGCGAGGCGGGCGAAGCGGACCCGGGCCTCGGGGGAGAAAGGCAGCTTGTCCCCCGGGTCGGCCTCGACGAAGGTCTCCAGGGCGTCGGCAAGCGAGATCACCTCTGCCGGGTCGATGCCCTCCACGGCCGCCGCGAGCCGGTCCGCTGCCTCCCCTGGGTCTCCCCGGCCCGGCACGAGCAGCCTCGCCCGCCGCCCCAGCAGCGCCAGGTCCCGCGCGCCGATGCGCCAGCGCGGCCCGGTGAGCAGCCGTACGAGGGCGGCGTTGGCCGTCGGGTCGTGCAGCACCTCGCAGACGGCGACCAGGTCGGCGACCTCGGGGAGGTGCAGCAGCCCGGACAGGCCGACGACCTCGACCGGCACGTCCCGCTCGACCAGCGCAGCGTGGATGTCGGCGAAGTGGGAGGTCGTACGGCACAGCACCGCGATCTCGCCGGGCTCGGTCCCGGTCCGTACGAGATGGGCGATCGAGTCGGTGAGCCAGGCCACCTCGTCGCCTTGCGTGGGCAGCAGCGCGCACCGCACCAGGCCGTCCTGCTCCGCCCCCGGGGCGGCCCCCAGTGCCTCGACGCCCTCGTGGCGCTCACGCAGCTCGGCCGCGAGCCCGTTGGCCAGGTCGAGCAGCCGGCCGCCGCTGCGCCGGTTCTCGGACAGCGAGAAGCGGGCGGCCGGGCCGCCGTCCGCCTCGGGAAAGTGCGCCGGGAAGTCGTCGAGGTTGGCCACGGAGGCGCCCCGCCAGCCGTAGATCGCCTGGCACGGGTCGCCCACGGCCGTCACCGGGTGGCCGGTCCCGCCGCCGAAGAGCCCGGCCAGCAGCAGCCGCTGCGCGACCGAGGTGTCCTGGTACTCGTCCAGCAGCACGACCCCGTACTGCTCGCGCAGCATCCCCCCGACCTCGGGCCTGGTCCCGGCGAGGGTCGCCGACAGGGCGATCTGGTCGCCGAAGTCCAGCAGGTCGCGGCGGCGCTTCTGCTCCCGGTACGCGGCCGCCAGCCCGGCGAGGTCCAGCCGGGCGCGTATCGCGGTCTGCACGTCCTTGGCCCAGGCGAAGCCGCGCTTGGAGGGGTCGATGGTCCCCAGGCGGCCGGCCAGCTCCTCGTCGTACGTACGCAGCCGGTCCAGCGGCACCAGGTGCTCGGCGAGCTCGCCCTCCAGCGCGAGCAGGTCGCTGACCAGCGTCGAGATGCCCTTGGTGAGGGCGGGGAAGGGTCCGGGGGCGGCTTTCAGCACGCGGGCGGCGAGCTGGTAGCGGGTGGCGTCGGCGAGCAGGCGGGAGGTGGGCTCCAGCCCGATCCGCAGGCCGTGCTCCTTCAGCAGCTGTCCCGCGAAGGCGTGATAGGTGGAGATCTGCGGCTCCCCCGGCGGGTGCTCGGCAGGGGCAAGGTCGGCCGGGTCGGGGTCGGTGACGCCGGCCTTGAGCAGTGCCCTGCGTACGCGCTCCGCCAGCTCGCCGGCCGCCTTGTTGGTGAACGTCAGCCCGAGTACGCGGTCCGGCGCGACCTGCCCGGTGCCGACCAGCCAGACGACCCGGGCCGCCATCACCGTCGTCTTCCCGGAGCCGGCTCCGGCCACGATCACCTGCGGGGCGAGCGGTGCGGTGACGCAGGCCAGCTGCTCCGGGGTGAAGGGGATGCCGAGCAGCTCCTTGAGCTGCTCGGGGTCGGTGATGCGTGGTGCCACGCGTGTGAGGCTATCGGGCGGGTCCGACACCGGTGGCACGAAAGGTACGGAAGCTACAGTTCGCCCTTGCGTGTGAGGTGGGTGAAGGACAGCCATCCCGGCAGCACCGGCAGCCAGAAGGTCAGCAGCCGGAAGAGCAGCACCGCCGGCGTCGCGACGTCGTTGCCCAGCCCGGCCAGCACGAGCGCGGCGGTGGTCGCGGCCTCGATCGCGCCGACGCCGCCGGGGGTGGGCACGGCGGAGCCGACCGCGTTGGCGGTGAGGTAGACCACGGCCACGCTGGCGTAGCTGAGGTGACCGCCGAAGGCGCGTACGCACGCGTCGAGGCAGATGACGTTGACGAAGGTGAGGGCCAGGGTGCCACCGACGCCGGTGACGATCTTGGCCGGGCGCTGGAGGACGTCCAGCATGCGCGGGATGACGCCCGCGAACAGCGACCGCACCCGCGTCGACACGAAGTGGCGCAGCGCCGGGATCGCGGTGACGACCAGCACCAGGACACCGGCCGTCAGCAGCCCGGCCATGACGGTCCGGGACGGCGACAGCGACGGGGTCTTCTCGGTGCCGGTGATGTAGCCGAAGACCAGCAGCAGGCTGATGTGCGAGCCGAGCGAGACCAGCTGCGAGGCGCCGACACTGGCGACCGCGAGCCCGGGACGTACGCCGGCCTTCTGCAGATAGCGGGTGTTGAGCGCGACGCCGCCGACCGCCGCCGGGGCGACGAGCTTCACGAACGACCCGGCGACCTGTGCCATCACCGTCTTGACCAGCGAGAGCCGCTCGGGCACGAAGCCGGCGAGCGAGCAGGCGGCGGCCACATAGCTGAGCGCGGAGGCGAGCAGCGCGATGGCCGCCCAGCCCCACTTGGCCTCGGCGATGGCGTCGGTGAGGGGAACGCGGCTGATCTGGGACAGCAGGTAGTAGACGGCGATGGCGCCGGCGATGAAGGTGATCAGCGTGCGCGGTTTGATGCGCTCCAGGCGGACCGGCTCGACCGGGGCCTGTGGGCGGATCAGCAGCATCTCCTGACGGATCCGGGAGAGCAGGTCCTCCTCGCGGGCCTCCTCCAGCGCCGCTTCGATCGCCTTGCGTTCGGCCCGTTTCTCGGCCTTCTCGTCCTTTCCGTCCTTGGCGGCGTCCGGTGTCTCCGCGTCCTCCGTGGCCGCCTTACCGGCCTTGGTCGCGGCGAGCACCGCCTCGCGCTCGCGCTGAGCCCGCTCGCGGGCGAGCTGTTTGAGCATGGCCCGGGTCGTACGGCTCAGGGCGATCGGCTGGAGCAGCGGCAGCGAGTCCGCGACGATGTCCGGGCCGAGTACGGCCACGCCCGAGGCGACCGCGCGCTCGGGGCCGACGCGCAGTGCCAGCGTGGCCAGCAGCTGGGCGATGTCCATCCGCAGGACGATGTCGCCGGCGGCGATCTCACCGCCCCGCAGGTCGGTCAGGAAGACCTTGCCGGAACGATCCACCAGGAGCGATTCGCCGATCAGCCTGCGGTGTGCGATCCGCCGCGACTGCAGGGCCCGCACTTGTTCCCAGGCGCCGAGCAGCAGGTTGTCGCTGACCGCGTCGTCCGGCAGGGCGTCGAACGGGTGGCCGCCGATGTGCTCGTAGACCAGCATCACCGCGTCCGGGCCGAGCTCGGAGGTGGCGATCAGCTTGGGGGCGTTGGCGCCTGCGGCGATGGCCGCGTACGCGAGCAGCGCCTCCTGCTCCAGGGCCTGGCGCAGCGACTGCAGGCTGCGCCGCTGGGTGATGCCGCGCAGCGCCAGGCGGCGCCATACGCGGTAGAAGAAGCCGTGCGCCTGCTGCTCGCGGTCGACCACCGTCACGTCGAGCGGCGGACCGCTCTCGAGGGTGACCAGGTAGCGGCGGCCGCGCTCGGAGTCGGGCGACTCGGGGAACTCCTCCTCGGTGCGGACGGCGGTCAGCGGTGCGAAGCCGACGCGGCGCAGGCCGGCGAGGAGGTTCTGGCCGGTGGGGCGGACGTTCGGCGAACCGACCGCGTAGAGCGTTCCGTACGCGACCGTCCAGCCGATCAGTACGGTCGTGATGATCGAGAAGGGTGTCGTGTAGCCGCCGACCAGGACGGCGAAGGCGTCCAGGACCAGGACGCACCACAGCCCCACCCGCCAGCGCGGCCGGCGGGCCATGCCGACGGCCGTCATGTAGGCGATGACCGGCGCGAGGTAGCCGTGCACGGGGTCGGTGATGCCGCCGCTCGGCGCGTCCCGGGTGAGCGCGTCGCGGATGGCGGCGGGGGCGGCGTCGGAGACCCAGAGGTCGGTGGCGAGCGAGACGCCGTGGGCGAGGACGGCCGCGAGGACGCCGTCCGCGATCCGCAGGCCGTCCCGCTTGATCAGCCGCTCGATCGCGAAGGCCACCGGCACGATCAGCACCGCGATGCTCGCCGTGAATCCGGCGAACGCGATCAGCGCCTGCGGGGCGTGCGTCGCGCCGTCCGCGATGTCCTGCTCGACGCCGGACGTCGTGGCGTGCGCGAAGCCCGCGATGCCGAGCACCACGGCGATGCCCAGCATCCCGAGCAGGAACCGCATCAGGTCGACCGGCCGGTGCACGCGGGCGGCCAGCAGCGGCTCGTCGCGGGCTACGGGGTCGGGGCGCGGGGTGCCCACCGGCTCCTCCGGGCACGCTGCCGCCTTCCCGGCGGGGTCTTCGGCCGGGGGCGCTTCGGGCTCGCCGTCCTCGCCGGGCCGGGCGTCGCCGGTGGCGGCCTGCGGCGGCTCGGCCGGCTCGGGGTCGGTGCCGCCCGTGCCGCTCTCCGGCGCGGAGTCGTGGTCGCCGCTCACGGGGCCGTCCCCCGCGGACGCCTGGACAGGCGGGAGCGCGCGGGTGGCTTCGTTCGCCGCCGCGTCGTGCTCACCGGATGTCGCTTTTTGATCTCGTATCACAGTCACCGCCCGGAAGATGGTGGCACGAGCCGTACGCGCGTGGGCGCACGAGGGGGCAATTGGTGGTTTCGTGCCCCATCGCACGCGCCGGTTCGGACGCCCGTTGTCGGTGGGCTGCGGCAGGATGTGAGGGGTGAGCGAGGACGAACTGCCGGAAGTGCCGGAGTATGCCGAGCGGGTGCTCGCCGTCACCGAGCGGATCCCGGCCGGCAAGGTGATGACGTACGGGGATGTGGCCGAATGGCTCGGGGCCGGCGGGCCCCGGCAGGTCGGCCGGGTCATGGCGCTGTACGGCGGGGCGGTGCCGTGGTGGCGCGTGGTGCGGGCCGACGGCGGCATCCTGCCGGGCCATGAGCTGGAGGCCCTGGGCCACTACCGGGAGGAGGGTACGCCGATGCGTGAGGCCTCGCGCGCCGCCGAGGGGCACATACCGCGCCTCGACATGCGGCGGGCCCGCTGGGACGGGGACTGACGACCGGGCGACCCTCACACCATCCAGCTTCCGCCATCCTGACCCGGTCCATGCGGTGGGCCGTCCGTACGGAGTACCGTCGGCAACCGGCCGCACAGCCGTAACGTACGAGTACCCACAGAACCGGCGAAACACGTGACCACCTCCTCCACTCGGCAGACGGCCCGGGGGACACGTGCGCCGGCCGGCGGCTACCGGCTGCTACGGACCGCCCCCGCACCGGTGGCGCCCCCTGTCCTGGACGCATCCCAGCGCGCGGTGGTTGAGCACTCCGGCGGTCCGCTGCTCGTCCTGGCCGGCCCCGGCACCGGCAAGACCACGACGCTCGTCGAGGCGGTCGCCGAGCGGGTCCGGCGCGGCACCGATCCGGAGCGCATCCTCGTCATCACCTTCAGCCGCAAGGCAGCCATCGAGCTGCGGGACCGGATGGCGGCCCGGATGGGCGGTGCCGGCGCCGCTGCCGCCGTGGTGCCGACCGCCACCACCTTCCACTCCTTCTGCTATGCCCTGGTCCGGGCCCACCAGCACCCCGAGCTGTTCGCCGACCCGCTGCGCCTGATGTCAGGACCCGAGCAGGACCTCTTCGTACGGGAGCTGCTGGCCGGGCAGGCCGAGCTGGAGCGCGAGGGGCGCGCCGAGGTCCGCTGGCCCGACGACCTGCGGGCCGCGCTCACCACGCGTGGCTTCGCCGACGAGGTGCGGGCGGTGCTGGCCCGCAGCCGTGAGCTGGGGCTGGGTCCTGAGGCGCTGGCCGCCTTCGCGGCGCGGGCGGGCCGGCCCGACTGGGCGGCGGCGGCGGACTTCCTCGCCGAGTATCTGGACGTCCTGGATCTGCAGGGCCTGGTGGACTACGCCGAGCTGGTGCACCGCGCGGTGCTGCTCGCCGAGGGGGACGAGGTCGCGGGCCTGCTGGCCGGACGGTACGAGGCGGTCTTCGTCGACGAGTACCAGGACACCGACCCGGCCCAGGTCCGGCTGCTCCGGGCGCTCGCGGGCGGCGGCCGCACGCTCGTCGCCTTCGGCGATCCCGACCAGTCCATCTACGCCTTCCGCGGCTCCGACGTGAACGGCATCCTCGACTTCCCGGACGCCTTCCCCTGCCGCGACGGCCGCCCCGCCCCCGTCCGCGTCCTCACCGTCTCCCGCCGCTCCGGCGCCCGGCTGCTGGCCGCCACCCGCCTCCTGACCGCCCGGATGCCGCTCACCCGGCTTCCCAGCGCCGCCGTCCGCGCCCACCGTGAGCTCTCTCCGGTACGGGACGGGGGTGCCCTGTCGGTACGTACGTATCCCTCCCCCGGCGCCGAACTCGACGGCATCGCCGACCTGTTGCGCCGCGCGCATCTGGAGGACGGCGTCCCGTGGCGGGACATGGCCGTGCTGCTGCGGGCCGGGGCGCGCTCGATCCCCGGGCTGCGGCGGGCGCTCACCTCGGCGGGCGTACCGGTCGAGGTGGACGGCGACGACCTGCCGCTGCGGGAGGAGCCGGCGGTGGCGCCGCTGCTGCTCGCCATGCGGGTGTGCGCGCGGGAGGCGGGCGCGGCGGTGACCGTCGAGGAGGCGCTCACGCTGCTCGGCTCACCGCTGGGCGGGATGGACGCCGCCGACCTGCGCCGCCTGGGGCGGGCCCTGCGCGACGAGGAGCGGGCGGCGGGGCAGGCCGTGCCCCGGCCGTCCGACGTGCTGATCGCCGAGGCGCTGGCCGAGCCGGAGCGGCTGGTGGCCCACGACCCGGCGTACGCGCGCGGCGCGCAGCGGCTGGGGACGCTGCTGCGCACGGCCCGCGAGCTGCTGGCGGCCGGCGGCACCGCCGAGGCGGCCCTCTGGGCGCTGTGGGACGGCACCCCCTGGCCGAGCCGGCTGGAGCGCTCCGCCACCCGGGGCGGGGCGGCCGGGCGCAACGCGGACCGGGACCTGGACGCCGTGTGCGCGCTGTTCGAGACGGCCTCGCGGGCGGAGGAGCGTACGGGCGGCCGCGGCGCCCTCAACTTCCTCGAGGAGCTGGACGCCCAGGACATCGCCGCCGACGTGCTGACCCGGCGGGCGGTGCGGCCGGACGCCGTACGGCTGATGACCGCGCACCGGTCGAAGGGCCTGGAGTGGCGGCTCGTCGTGGTCGCGGGCGTACAGGACGGGCTGTGGCCCGATCTGCGCCGCCGGGGTTCCCTGTTGGAGGCCGACCGGATCGGGCGGGACGGGCTCGCCGAGCCGCTGTCGGCGGGCGCGTTGCTCGCGGAGGAGCGCCGGCTGTTCTACGTGGCCGCGACGCGGGCGCGTGAGCGGCTTGTCGTCACGGCGGTCAAGGCCTCCGCCGACGACGGCGACCAGCCCTCGCGTTTCCTGACCGAGCTGGGCGTCGAGCCGGTCGACGTCACCCAACGGCCCCGGCGGCCGCTGTCCGTCGCCGCCCTCGTCGCCGAACTGCGCGCCACCACCGTCGACCCGGCCGCGTCCCCCGCCCTGCGGGACGCCGCCGCCCAGCGGCTGGCCCGGCTCGCCGCCCTTGAGGACGGCGGCCACCCGCTCGTCCCCGCCGCCCACCCCGACCGCTGGTGGGGCCTGTACGAGCCGACCCGCTCGGCGGTGCCGCTGCGCGACCGCGACCGGCCAGTCGCCCTGTCGGGCAGCGCCCTGGACCAGCTCGCCAACACCTGCGCCCTGCAGTGGTTCCTGGGGCGGGAGGCCAAGGCCGAGCCGCCGTCCACGGCGGCCCAGGGGTTCGGGAACGTGGTCCATGTGCTCGCGGACGAGGTCGCGTCGGGGCGGACGGCCGCCGATCTCGACGTACTGATGGAGCGTCTGGACTCGGTGTGGGACGGCCTGGTATTCGACGCCCCCTGGAAGTCCCAGCAGGAGAAGGAGAACGCGCGGGCCGCCCTGGAGCGGTTCCTGCGCTGGCATGTGATGGAGCGTGGCGGCCGGACACCGCTCGCGTCGGAGCACCCCTTCGACGTCACCCTGGAGACGGGCGACGTCGCGGTCCACATCCGCGGCAGCATGGACCGCGTCGAGACCGACGCCGAAGGGCGCGCCTACGTCGTCGACTTCAAGACCGGCCGCGCCAAGCCCACCGCCGCCGAGGTCGCCCGGCACCCCCAGCTCGCCGTCTACCAACTCGCCGTCCGCGAAGGCGCCGTCGACTCCCTCTTCGCCGACACCCGCCCCACCCCCGGCGGCGCCGAACTCGTCCAACTCCGCATCGGCGCCCCCCAACGCGACGGCGGCACCACCCTCCCCACCGTCCAGTCCCAGGACCCCCTCAACGGCGAATGGGTCGGCGACCTCCTCGCCGACGCGGCCGGCCGCGTCCTGGACGAACGCTTCACCCCCTCGGCCGGCCAGCACTGCACCCACTGCGCCTTCCAGGCCTCGTGCAGCGCCCGCCCGGAAGGCCGGCACGTGGTGGAGTGAGCGCGCCGCTTTGGCCATCGTTCGAGCGGCTGGTCGGACTGCGCGGACGCAAGATGTACGCGCAGATCAACGAGGACCAGAACACCTACACGGTCTGCACCCCGGTCAGGCAGGACGACCGTCCCGACCCTGATCTACGGGCACATCGCCGACGGGATGGCCGAGCTGCGGGCGATGGCGCAGGTCGATGAGGTTCGGCCGCTGGTCGAGTTCTATCGGCGGCGGGACCGGATCGAGCTGTGGGTGCCGATTCGGGGGTGAGGCAAATCACCCTGTCGAGTGACAGCGCGGGCGACTCCAGCACGGTGGGCGCCTTCAGCCACGTCAGGTGAGGACGTCCGCGAGGTCGAAGTTGACCGGCTCCTCGAGCTGGGCGTAGGTGCAGCTGGAGGGGTCGCGGTCGTCCCGCCAGCGGCGGAACTGGACGGTGTGGCGGAAGCGGTCGCCCTGCATGTGGTCGTAGGCGACCTCGACGACCCGCTCGGGCCGCAGCGGCACCCAGGAGAGGTCCTTGCCGGCGCTCCAGCGGCTCTGGGCGCCGGGCATGCGGCCGGTGGCGGCGGCGTCGGCTTCCGCCCATTCGGCCCAGGGATGGCCTGCGGCCGAGGGCATACGCAGCGGCTCCAGCTCTTCCACCAGGGCCGCGCGCCGGGCCATCGGGAAGGACGCGCAGACGCCGACGTGCTGCAGGCGGCCCCCGGCGTCGTACAGGCCGAGCAGCAGGGAGCCGACGACGGGGCCGCTCTTGTGGAGGCGGTATCCGGCGAGGACGCAGTCGGCGGTGCGCTCGTGCTTGACCTTGATCATGACGCGCTCGTCCGGCCGGTAGCCGATGTCCAGCCGCTTGGCGACGACGCCGTCCAGGCCCGCGCCCTCGAACTGCTCGAACCACTGCCGGGCCAGCTCGATGTCGGTGGTCGCCGGCGCGACGTGCACGGGTGGCCGCGCCGTGCCCAGTGCGTCGACCAGCGCCTGGCGCCGCCAGGTCAGGGGGTCGGCCATCAGGGACGAGTCGCCCAGTGCCAGCAGGTCGAAGGCGACGAAGGAGGCCGGCGTACGTTCCGCCAGCATCCGCACCCGGGAGTCGGCCGGGTGGATCCGCTCCAGCAGCGCGTCGAAGTCCAGTCGCGTGCCCGTGGCGATGACGATCTCGCCGTCCACCACCGCTCTCGGCGGAAGTTCCGCCCGTACGGCCTCCACGACCTCGGGGAAGTAGCGGGTCAGCGGCTTGCCCGTACGGCTGCCGATCTCCACCTCGTCCCCGTCGCGGAACACGATCGCCCGGAAGCCGTCCCACTTGCCCTCGTAGAGCATCCCCGGTGGGATCTTCGCCGCCGACTTGGCCAGCATCGGCTTGACGGGGGGCATCACCGGCAGGTCCATGAGCCCGATTGTGCGCCCAGGAGGCGCGGCGCGCCCGTCGGACCTACCGTGGGCCGCATGGGTGAAGCCGTGGAACTGACCGTCGGCGACCGGACGGTGAGGCTGTCGAATCCGGGCAAGGTGTACTTTCCCGAGCGCGGCTTCACCAAGCTGGACATCGCCCAGTACTACATCGCCGTCGGGGACGGCATCCTGCGGGCGCTCCGCGACCGTCCGACGACGCTGGAGCGGTACCCGGACGGGGTGACCGGCGAATCGTTCTTCCAGAAGCGGGCCCCGAAGAACCTCCCCGACTGGATCCCGACCGGCCGGATCCGCTTTCCCAGCGGGCGGTACGCGGACGAGATGTGCCCGACCGAGCCGGCGGCCGTCGTCTGGGGCGCGAACCTGGGGTGCCTGACCTTCCACCCCTGGCCGGTGCGCCGCGACGACCTGGAGCATCCGGACGAGTTGCGCATCGACCTCGATCCGCAGCCGGGGACGGACTACGCCGACGCCGTACGGGCCGCGCACGAGCTGCACGGCCTGCTGGAGGAGCTGGGGCTGCGCGGCTGGCCGAAGACCTCCGGCGGGCGGGGCCTGCACGTCTTCGTACCGATCTCGCCGGACTGGAACTTCACCCAGGTGCGGCGCGCGGCCATCGCGATCGCGCGCGAGCTGGAGCGGCGGATGCCGCAGCAGGTGACCAGCAAGTGGTGGAAGGAGGAGCGGGGCGAGAAGATCTTCGTCGACTACAACCAGACGGCCCGCGACCGCACCATCGCCTGCGCCTATTCGATCCGCCCCAGGCCGCAGGCCCCCGTCTCCGCCCCGCTGCGCTGGAACGAGGTGCCGGACGCCCGCCCCGAGGACTTCGACCTCGCAACGATGCCTGGGCGCTTCGCCGAGGTCGGCGACGTCCACGCCGGCATGGACGACCCGGGAAGCGTGTGCCGCCTGGACGCCGTGCTGGAGCTTGCCGCGCGCGACGAGCGGGAGCACGGCCTGGGCGACATGCCGTACCCGCCGGACCACCCGAAGATGCCGGGCGAACCACTGCGGGTGCAGCCGAGCCGGGCCAAGCGCACGGAGTAGGGCGCCCGGCGCGGCTCACGCCGAACGCCGGGCGCCCTTCCACCGCGAAAGCGGCTCAACGACAGCCGTCAGTGGTTCCAGTGGTTGCCGTGGTCGTGGTCGTTGTCGTGGTCGTGGTCGTGGTTGTGGTCGCAGTCGCGGCCGTGGTCGTGGTCGTTGTTCCAACCGTCGTGGCCGTTGTTCCAACCGTCGTGGTCGTCGTTGTTCCAACCGTCGTGGTCGTCGTTGTTCCAGCCGTCGTGGTCGTTGTTCCAGTTGCCGTGGTCGTGGTCGTGACGGAATCCGCCGATTACGCGGAACAGCCCGAGACCGAAGCCGTCGTGGCCGTCACGCCAGCCGTGGCCATCGTTGTCGTCCCAGTCACGGCCGTCATGATCGTCGCGGCCGTGCTGGTTCCAGTCGTCGTTCCAGTTGTCGTGACCCCAGTCGGACCGGTGGTCCTGGCCGTGGTGGCACGGACGGCCGTGGTCGCCGTCGTGGGCCATCGCGGGCGCCGCGGAACCGACGATCGCCGTGATAGCCGCGGCGCTGATAGCACCGGTGGCGAGCAGACGACGGATGCGCATGGGTGTCTCCCTTTGGTGAGCGCGAGCATTTCGCTCTGTGAGCGCGAGCATTTCGTTTCATAGAGTTACCTCTCGTCACACAATGTGCACGCCAGGTACGCCGAACGGACGCATCACCGTGTCGGCCTAGATAAACGAGCTGCGACCACTGCCCTCTGCGACGCTTCGATCACGTAGGGAAGTCGGCAGACGCGAGGAGTCACCCGCATGGACCGCATCCGCACCACCGGGACCGCGACGGGCGCACTGCTGGTAGTGGCGGGCCTCATCATCCCGACGGGCCCCGCCGACGCCGCCGTCGGCAGCCCGACGGTGTACGCCCACCGGGCGGGAGCCGCGTACGCGCCCGAGAACACGCTCGCCGCGATCCGCAACGCGCATCGGCTGGGCATCGGTTGGGTCGAGAACGACGTGCAGCGCACGAAGGACGGGCAGCTGGTCGTCATCCACGACGCGACGCTCGCCAGGACGACCAACGTCGAGAAGCTCTACCCGAAGCGCTCGCCGTGGCGGGTCAAGGACTTCACGCTCAAGGAGATCAAGCGCCTTGACGCGGGAGGGTGGTTCAGCCGGAAGTACGTCGGCGAGCGCATCCCCACCCTCCGGCAGTACGTGGAGCAGCTCGACCGCACCGGACAGGGCGTTCTGCTGGAGCTGAAGCAGCCGCAGCTCTACCCCGGCGTCGAGTCGCAGACCCTCACCCTGCTCCGCAAGGAGGGCTGGCTCGACCAGGCCCATGTGACGCGCAGGCTGGTCATCCAGAGCTTCAGCGCCGCCGCCCTGCGGACCACGCACCGCCTGAGCCCCGGCGTCCACACCGGGTTCCTCGGCAATCCGGACACCGCCGACCTCCGCTCGTACGCGGCCTTCGCCGACCAGATCAACCCGGACGAGAAGACCCTGACCTGGTCGTACGTCGACGCCGTGCACCGGCAGCGCGGCCCGCACGGGGCGCCGATGCAGGTCAACGCCTGGACGGTGGACGACGCCGGGGAGGCCGCGACGCTCACCGCGATGGGGGTCGACGGCATCATCACCAACAAGCCGGACGTGATCGAGGACGCCGTCGGCTAGGCCGTTTCCGGGCCAACCGGCCTGGCCCGCCCAGAGGTTCCGGAGCACACGAAGGGCCCCGGTCGGCGTGCGACCGGGGCCCTTCGGAGGAACGACGGGTCTAGTAGACCGGCTTGTGCGGCTCGACCGTGTTGACCCAGCCGATCACGCCGCCGCCGACGTGGACGGCGTCGGCGAAGCCCGCGGACTTCAGGACGGCCAGGACTTCCGCGCTGCGGACGCCCGTCTTGCAGTGCAGGACGATCCTGCGGTCCTGCGGGAGGTCCTGGAGGGCGTTGCCCATCAGGAACTCGTTCTTCGGGATCAGCTTGGCGCCCGGGATGGAGACGATCTCGTACTCGTTCGGCTCGCGGACGTCGATGATCTCGATCTTCTCGTCGTTGTCGATCCACTCCTTGAGCTGCGCGGGAGTGATCGTCGACCCGGCGGCGGCCTGCTGGGCCTCCTCGCTGACGACGCCGCAGAAGGCCTCGTAGTCGATCAGCTCGGTGACGGTCGCGTTCGGACCGCAGACCGCGCAGTCGGGGTCCTTGCGGACCTTGACCTGGCGGTAGGTCATCTCCAGGGCGTCGTAGATCATCAGGCGGCCGACCAACGGGTCGCCGATGCCCGCGAGGAGCTTGATGGCCTCGGTGACCTGGATGGAGCCGATGGACGCGCAGAGCACGCCGAGGACGCCGCCCTCGGCGCAGCTCGGGACCATGCCGGGCGGCGGGGGCTCGGGGTAGAGGCAGCGGTAGCAGGGGCCGTGCTCGGACCAGAAGACCGAGGCCTGACCGTCGAAGCGGTAGATGGAGCCCCAGACGTACGGCTTGCCCAGCAGCACGGCGGCGTCGTTGACCAGGTAGCGGGTCGCGAAGTTGTCCGTGCCGTCGACGATCAGGTCGTACTGGGCGAAGATCTCCATCACGTTGTCGGCTTCGAGCCGCTCCTGGTGAAGGACGACGTTCACGTACGGGTTGATGCCGAGGACGGAGTCACGGGCGGACTCGGCCTTGGAGCGGCCGATGTCGGCCTGGCTGTGGATGATCTGCCGCTGCAGGTTCGACTCGTCGACCTCGTCGAACTCCACGATGCCGAGGGTGCCGACACCGGCTGCGGCCAGGTACATCAGGGCCGGCGAGCCGAGGCCGCCGGCGCCGACACACAGCACCTTGGCGTTCTTCAGCCGCTTCTGCCCGTCCATGCCCACGTCGGGAATGATCAGGTGGCGGGAGTACCTGCGGACCTCGTCGACGGTGAGCTCGGCGGCCGGCTCGACCAGGGGTGGCAGCGACACAGAGACCTCAACAATGCAGCTGGTCGGTAAGTCATTACGGTTGTCCTTCTCCGCAACACTGCCACGCCCGTCTTCATTCCAAGACCGTCGTCCCGAGGCGCGAGACAGATCCAGGTCACATGCTGGGCCTCAGTCGTCGGAGGGCTGACGGCGCAGGAGCCCGGACACCTCCCCCCAGTAGCCCGGCAGGCCCTCCCAAGCCGCGTGGTCCGTACGGTCGGTGAAGAAGACGGTGGCCGCGCCCTGCCAGCGGGCGATGCGCATCGCGTTGTCCAGGTGCGGGGCCGGCACACCGTGGACGAGGTGGCAGAACCGCTCCGGCGGATAGCCGGCGGTCCACTGCGGGGCCTCGGACCAGCGGTAGTCCGTCCAGGGGCCGCAGAAGGTGACCAGCTGGTCTGCCACCTCGGCGTAGCCGGGGTAGGGGTGGGAGCCGTGGCCCAGGACGATGTGCCCGTCGCCGCCGTCATCGGCGCCGAGCAGGGCGCGCAGCGTCGTGGTGACCCGGCGGCAGTCGGAGACGCCTTCGCGGTCGGTCGGGGCCCGTTCGAGGTAGAAGCCGTCGACGCCGTACCAGTCCAGATAGTGGTGGGCGTCGGAGACCAGCTGGGCGAAGGGCCGGTCGCCGTGCCGGGTGTCCAGGACGCCGATCACGGGGACGGCGGCCTCGCGGAGCCGGCCGACGGCTTCCGAATACAGCGGGTCGGGCCGGGTGCCCGGGCCCCGGGAGACGTTGAGCGCCACCCAGTGCAGCGGAGTGCCCGGGCGGGCCAGCTCGGCCCACTCGGCCGGGGCCATCAGCGGGTGGGCGTACGCGGGTACTCCGAAGCCGAGCCGATCGCTGCGGCCGGTCCGGCTGCGCAGTCCCGTCGGGGTCAGACGCGGCATGCCGCCTCCATCCAGACGTCGGCGAGCGACTCCTCCAGGGCGATCCTGGGCCGCCAGCCGAGGCGGTCGCGCGCGGTGCGTACGTCGGCCTGCTGCCAGGCCCCGCAGCCGTCCGGGTAGGCGATGGGCGGGTCGTCCAGCTCGTGCACCATGCCCTGGTAGCCCGCGACGTGCGCCAGTGCGGCCGCCACCTCTCTCATACGTACGGCCCGGCCGGCGCCGATGTTCACCACGCCCTGCGCGGCGGACAGCGAGGCGGCGTGGACGGCCCGCGCCACATCCCGTACGTCGATGAAGTCGCGCTGGACGCCGAGGCCGGCGAGTTTCAGTTCGCCGTCCGCGCTCTGCATCGCGCGGCGCAGCGCCTCCGCGAGCCGGCCCAGCGGGGAGCCGGTCGGTGTTCCGGGCCCCACCGGGGTGAAGATCCGGAGCACTACCGCGTCCAGGCCGGAGCCGAGGACGAGTTCGGTGGCGGCGAGCTTGCTCACCCCGTACGGTCCGCCGGGACGCGGCACCGCGTCCTCCGCGGTGGACGACCCGGCGGGCGACGGGCCGTACTCCGCGCCGCAGCCCAGCTGGACCAGGCGCGCGCCGGTGCCGCTGCGGCGCAGGGCCTCGCAGACCGTGGCCACGGCGATGATGTTGTGCCGGGTCAGCTCGCGGGCACCGCCCCGGATCGCCCCGGAGCAGTTGACGACGACGCCCGGGTGGACGGCGTCCATGAAGCGCGCCAGGGCGCCGGGGCTGCCGGTGGACAGGTCGAACCGTACGTCCGCGTCATCGCTGCGCCCGAGGGTGGTCAACTGCACGGCGGGGTCGGCGAGCAGCCGTTCTGCCACATGGCGCCCGAGGAATCCGTCGGCGCCCAGCAGGAGGACTCTCATCGTTCATTGCTCCAGGTCGTGTGTCGGGTTGTGGGCCGAGGCCCGGGAGAGCACGCCGAGCGCGTACGCGGCCAGGGCGAGCGCGGCGCCGCCGCAGGCGACGGCCGGTATGGCGGCCGGGCCGACGGGCAGCCGGTGGACAAAGGCCGCGACCAGCGCGAGCGCCTCGATGGCGCAGGCGGTCCCGGTGGCGGCGACCGCCACGTCCGGGAAGCCGTGGACGGTCAGCAGGCGAGCGGTGAAGAGCAGCAGGCTCAGCGCGGCGGGTCCGGCGAGCGCCGCCGGGGTGACCCGCACCCCGGCGGCGGTGAACGCGGCGCCCAGCAGGGCCAGCTGCGCCAGCAGAAACAGCCCGAGCGTGCCCGCCAGCAGCGGTCTTACGGCCCCGGCGAACTCCTCCAGGCCCCGGCTCGGCCCGAGATGCGCCCGCGCCCTCGCCGCGAAGCGGTGCGCGCACCATGCGGCGGGCGCCGGCGCGAGCGTTATGGCGGTCAGCGCCGCCGTGTTGCCCGGGGTGAACAACCCCCCGGCGAAGCCCCCGCCGGGCGACAGCGCGTCGAGCGTCCTCTCCCCGTACACCGCGAAGCCCAGCAGCCAGCACGTCCACAGCGCCCCGCCCGCCGCCAGCCGCCCCGGCGCCCGCAGCGGGCCGGCCCGCAGGATCGCCAGCATCGCGGCCAGCGTCAACGGCACCGCGATCACCACCACCGCCGGCCCCCACGCCCGCCCCAGCACCGCCCCGGCCGCGCAGATCGCTCCGGGCAGCAGATGCAGGGCGATCCGCGGCCCCTGCACCGGCCCCGCCGGCGGCTCGGCCTCAGCCGTCACCGCACCCCGGGGCACCCTCGCGTACAGCTCCTCCGCCAGCCCGAACACGTCCCGGTGCCGGAACCCTCCCGCCACCCGGTCCGTCACGCCCTGCGCCTCCAGCCCCGCCGCGATCTCCAGCGGATCCACGGCGTTCGCGCACAACGCCGCATGCCGGTGCATCAGCCCGCGCACGGGGTCCGCGGGACCGCGCCGGCGGTTGCCCTTGGTGGGCTCCGGTGCGCTGGGCGCCTCCGCGGGCCACGGCTCGCCGCCGACGGGCGTGACGGTCGCCCGTGCCGGGTCGGCAGCGGACGCCTCCGGTTGGGGGAGCGTGGGCACAACCCGGCCACGTGGCGTACGCCACCCGACCGGCCCCGGCAACTCACAAAGGGGCGGGGTGGGGGAAGCCCCCTGCGACTCGATCATGCGGGGTCCTCCTGGGCGATGGGGCCGGCCAGGACCGGTTCGCGGAGTGCCCAGGCGGGGGCGGTCCAGCGGCCGGGGACATGGGCCTCGGCGGGGTGGGCGAAGGGGACCCGCTCGGGTGGTGGGGCGGCGGCGTGGTGGGCGACGAGGTCGAGATAGGTCTCGCGGAAGGCCCGCAGGTTCTGCTCGACGGTGAAGAGCTCGAGGGCCCGCTCGCGGGCGGCCGCGCCCAGCCGGTGACGGCGCTCCGGGTCCCGCAGGAGCGCGACGCATGCCTCGGCGAGGGCGCGGGGGTTGCGCGGCGGTACGACGAGGCCCGTACCGCCGATGACTTCGCGTACGGCACCGACGTCCGTCGAAACGGTCGCCCGGCCGCAGGCCATCGCCTCGACCAGCGTGACGGGGAAGCCCTCCACGATGCTGGAGAGGACGACCACGTCACCGGCGGCGTACGCCTCACCGAGCCCGGCAGCGCCCGGGGCGCCGAGCGGCTCGAAGGTGACGGGGTTCTCGCCGACGCTGACCGCGTTCGCGGCCTCGTCCGGGAAGAGCTGGGCGGCGAGGCCGCGGCAGTGGGCGAGGTAGCCGGCCGAGGCGGGCCCGCCGGCCGTGCCGTGGATGACGCGCAGCCGCGCGCCGGGGAGTTGCCGCCGTACGGCCGCGAAGGCGTGCAGCAGGGCGATCAGGTCCTTGGCCGGGTCGATCCGGCCGACCCAGACCAGCGTCGGGTCGGCCGCATCGGCCTCGGGCGGGGCGGGCAGCGCCTCCAGCCCCGGGTAGCCGGGGTGGACGGTACGGATCCGGGCCCGGTCGGCACCGCAGCGCTCCTGCCAGCGGCGCGCGTGGGTGTTGCCCGGCGTGACGAGGGCCGCCTCGCGGTAGGCCTCGCCGGCCAGCAGGCGGTGGAAGGCGGTGAGCAGGGCGCGTACGGGGGCGGAGAGCCCGGCGGCGCGGTGGGCGAGCAGCGTCTCGCGCAGCCCGACGCCGTACTCGGTGACCAGCAGCGGCGTGCCGAAGAACCGTTTGGCCAGCAGCCCGGGAAGGACCGCCGAGCCCGCAGAGACGGCGTGACACAGGTCGACGGCCGCGAGCGTGTCACCGTTCGGCTCGTACCAGCGCGCGGACAGCGGCCGCAGCGCCCGCTCCAGCAGATCGGCGGCCGTGAGCAGGTCGTGGACCCCGGCCCCGCCGATCAGCGGCCGTACGCGGGGCGCGCGACAGGCGTCCTCGAGCGCGCGCAGTGCGTGCTCGGAGCGCAGCAGGGCCGGCAGCCCGCCGTCCTCCCGGGCGAGTTCGGCGAGGCCGTACAGCGCGGTGGCGAAACGGTCCGCCAGGGCCCCGGCCTCCACTCCGCACTCCGCCAACACCCCCGCCAGATCGCGGAACTGGGCGAGAACGAGCGACCGGCGGCGCCGGGCGCGCACCGGCGTGGCCGCGTCCTCGGGTAGCAGCCCGTACAGCGGCAGGGTCCGTACGCGCCTGGCGTTGTGCGGCGTGGTGTAGCGGCCCGCCGCCTCGGCCCGTTCGCTGCGGGCCAGCGCGTACACCTCGAACTCATGGCCCGTGAGCCCGCGTACGAGCCGGTCGCACCACGCGCCGCCCTCACCTCGCGCGTACGGGTGACCACCCTCTGTGAGTAATGCGATGCGCATGTGCGCCCCCCTTCTCCGTCCTCGACTCGGCGCGTTGACGGTATGCCGGGGGGACGGTGGCGCGATGGACGGTTGTCCGCCGCGCCACCGGAACGGATGAACGCCCGTAACCTTCGGAGGCGTTACGCGTTGACGGCGACCCTCGTGCCCACGAACCGGAGCGCGTCGGGCGCGACCCGGCGCCAGTAACCCATGTCGTGTCCGCCGTGCCCGAAGGACTCATAGGCGGGCAGGACCCTGGCCGCGAGCGCGCGGGCCGAGTCCTGGAACGGGTCCTCCCGGCCGCACCACAGGCCTATGTCCCGCCCCGGAACCTGCAGTTGGGCGATATGGCGCAGCGGCTCGTTGGCCGCCCACTCCCCCTCGTCCGCGAACGGCCCCACGGTCCTGGCATCCGCCCACGTCCGGAACAGCGCGGGGCTCAGCAGCGCCACCGCGTCCAGCCCCGCCCGCTCCCGCGCGTACAGCAGCGCCCCGAAGCCGCCCATGGATATCCCGAGCACCGCCCTCGGCTCCGCCCCCACCCAGCCCGGCAGTTCCTCCTGCAGCATCCGCTGCGGCGCCCCGTACCAGTACGAGGCCTGGCCCCCGTCGACCGCCGCGAGCACGAACGGCGGGACGCCGTCCCGGACCGCCTGCGTCAGGAACTGCGGCATACCCAGCCCCACGAACCCGTTCGCGGACGACCCCCTGCCGTGCAGCATCACGCACACCGGCAACGTGCGCGCCGCGGCGTCCGACACTCCGTACGGAGCGATCGTCACGACGTTCACGGTGGCTCCCCGGGCCTTCGACGTCACCTTCCGCCGCGTGATCCGCCCGGCGGGCACGTCGGGCACGACCCCGTCAGGCCCCGTCCACCCGATCCTGCGGCGCACCGCCACACTGCCCGGCAACATCTCCGTCGCCATCCCGAGGCCTCCGGCCGCCACAGCGGCTGTGGCCACGGCCCCGCCAAGGATGAATGCGCGTCGCCGCACGTGGACTCCCGTCATCTCGATGGCCCCCGGGCAATTCTGGCCCGGGGCCCACCGAGAGTAGAGGCCACCGACCGCAAGCCGCCGATCCGAGTGCCGCGAACCGTGCCTTCACGCAGTGACAAGGGCCCGCCGCTCCACCCTCCGCGCAGCCGCCTCCGCAGGATCAAGCACCGGAACGGCAGCCAACAGCCCCTTCGTATAAGGGTGTTGCGGCGCGTCGTAAACGCGGTCGGCCGGCCCGGACTCCACCACGGAGCCGCCCCGCATGACCAGCACCCGATCGCTGACCTGCCGTACGACCGCAAGGTCATGGGCGATGAACACGAGCGCCAGCCCAAGATCCCGCTGAAGCTCACCGAGCAGGTCGACCACCTGGGCCTGGGTGGTGACGTCCAGCGCCGAGACAGGCTCGTCGCAGACGATGAGCTGCGGCCCGGGAGCCAGGGCGCGGGCGATGCCGACCCGTTGGCGCTGGCCGCCGGAGAACTCGTGCGGATAGCGGTCGTACCAGTCCGGGTCGAGACCGACCCGCTCCAGCAGCTCCCGTACCCGACCCACGACCGCGCGGTTGTCCAGCTCACGCGCGGCCCGCAGCGGGTCGGCGATGGACTCGCCGATGCTGCGGCGGGGGTTGAGGGAGGACACCGGATCCTGGAAGACCATCTGCAGCTCACGCCGCGCGATCCCGTAGCGCAGCTCGCCGCCCGTGGGTTCCAGCAGCCCGACGAGCATGCGGCCCAGGGTCGTCTTGCCGCTGCCGCTCTCGCCGACGACGCCGAGCGTCTCGCCCCGCCGTACGGTGAGCGAAACACCGTCCACCGCCGCGACCTTGCCACCGCGCTTGCCGAACTCGCGCCGCAGATCGACCGCTTCGAGCAGCACGTCACCATGCGACGGCTCAGGCGCAGCCTCCCGCACCACTTCCACCCGCGGCACCGCCGCCACCAGCGCACGGCTGTACGGCTCACGCGGAGCGCCCAGCACATCCGCGACGGGACCGCGCTCGACGGCCCGGCCGTCCTTCATCACCAGCACGTCGTCGACGCTCCCCGCCACCACCCCCAGGTCGTGGGTGACGAGCAGCAGCCCCATGCCGGTCTCGGCCCGCAGTTCGTGCAGCAGGTCGAGGATCTGGGCCTGCACCGTGACGTCGAGAGCCGTCGTCGGCTCGTCGGCGATGAGCAGCCTGGGCTCGCAGGCCAGCGCCATGGCGATCAGTGCCCGCTGCCGCATGCCGCCGCTGAACTCGTGCGGCCGGGAACGGGCACGCCGGGCGGCGTCCGGGATGCCGACGCGGTCGAGGACGGCGACCGCCCGCTCGCGCGCGGCCCGGCGCGAGCCCCCCTCATGAACGCGGTACACCTCGGCGATCTGGTCGCCGATCGCGTAGTACGGGTCGAGGGAGGACAGCGGGTCCTGGAAGACCATCGCGGCCCGCCCGCCCCGCAGCCGCCGCAGCTCCGCGTCCTGCGCCGCGAGCACGTCGGTGCCGTCGACCCGGACGGAGCCGCCGATCCGGGCGCCGGTCCCCCGGTGCAGCCCGAGCAGCGCGAAGGCGGTGGCGCTCTTGCCGCTGCCGGACTCCCCGACGAGGCCGAGGGCGCCGCCGGCCTCCAGCGTGAAGCTCAGGCCGTCCACGGCCGGTACGGCGGAACCGCCGGTCGGGAACTCGACGCTGAGGTCGGTGACCTCGACCAACGACGGGGACGAACCCGATTCCGAAGGCGAATCCCAGGACGAGCTCATGCCAGAACCACCCGTCGGTCGGCCACCGCGTACAGCACGTCCGCGACGGCGTTGGCGAGGACAACGAAGAAGCCCATGGCGAGCGTCACCCCGAGCACCACCGGCAGGTCCTCCGTGCGGACCGCGGTGACCAGCTTCTGCCCGATACCGGGGATGCCGAAGAGGGTCTCGGTGAGCACGGCGCCGCCGAACATCGTGCCGAAGTCCATGGCGGACAGCGCGATCACCGGCGGGAGCGCGCCGCGCAGGGCGTGCCGCCAGACGATCGCGCGCTCGCTGACGCCGTAGGCGCGGAACGTACGCACATGGTCCTCGGCCAGCGTCTCGAGCACCGAACTGCGGGTCAGCCGGGCGTACTTGGCCGACTCGAGGAAGGCCAGCGCGAACCAGGGCAGCACCAGGTTCCAGGCCCACTGCTGCGGGTCGTCGGTGAAGGGGACGTACGACGGGTACGGCAGCCACTGCAGGACCGAGCAGAAGAGCATCAGCAGCAGGATGCCGGTGATGAAGACCGGGGTGGCCGTGCCGACGAGGGTGAAGCCTGTGAGGAGCCGTTCGGTGAGCCGGCCGCGCCGCACGGCCGAGAGGAGCCCGCTGCCGATGCCCATGATCAGCCACAGCACCATCGCGCCGAGCGCCAGCGACGCCGTGGCGGGCAGCTTCTGGCCGAGGATCGCGGTGACCTGGTCGCCGCTCTGGTACGAAAGGCCCAGGCAGGGCGCGCCGCAGTGCTCGGTCCCCGTGCCGGTGCTGTAGTCGCGGCCGGTGAGGATGCCCTGGAGGAAGTGCCCGTACTGCGCCCACAGCGGGTCGCCGAGGCCCAGGTTCTGCCGCACCTGGTGGAGCTGGACGGTGCCGCACTTGGGGCCGCAGGCGAGTTGCGCGGGGTCGCCGGGGGCGATGTAGAAGACGGCGTACAGGACGACGGACAGGACGAGCAGCACCAGTACGGCGCTGCCGGCCCGGCGCAGCAGGAAGCGGGTCATACGGCGGCCTCCTCACGCTTGCGGCCGGTGCCGACCCGCAGCCGGGACGCGGCCCGCGGGTCGAGGGCGGTCCGGATCCCCTCGCCGAGCAGCGTGAAGGCGAGGACGGTGACCAGCAGGAAGCCGGCCGGCAGCAGGACGTACGCCGGGTCCGCCTCGTACCAGGTGGTGGCCGAGGAGAGCATCTGGCCCCAGGAGGGGGTGGGCGGCTTGACGCCGATGCCGAGGAAGGACAGCCCGGCCTCGGAGTTGATGTTGAGCGGCAGCAGCACGGCCGCGTACGTCACCACCGGCGCGGCGAGCGAGGGCAACAGCTCCCGGCGGGCGATCCGCCAGGTGCCGGAGCCGCCGAGCCGCGCGGCGGCGACGTAGTCGAGCGACTTCAGGGTGAGCACCTGGGCGCGCACGATGCGGGAGGTGCCACCCCAGCCGAGCAGGCCGATGACCAGGACCAGCAGCACCGGGCGCGGGAAGCCGTCGGGCACGACGGCGAGCAGCGCGATGGAGAAGACCAGGGAGGGCAGGGCGAGCATGACGTCGGTGTTGCGGCTGAGCAGGTTGTCGAGGAAGCGGTTGCCGAGCCCGGCGGCGAGGCCGATGCCGACGCCGAGGACGACCTGCACCAGCGTGGAGGCGATGGCGACGCCGAGCGAGACCCGGGCGCCGTAGACGAGCCGGGCGAACAGGTCGCGGCCGGTGCCGGGTTCGATGCCGAGCCAGTGCTGGGCGCTGACGCCGCCGAAGGAGCCGAGCGGGACGCCGCCGGCGGCGGAGTTGACCAGCTCGGGGTGGTACGTGGTGGTGTCCTGGCCCTCGATCGCGGCGAGCAGGGGCGCCGCGACGGCCGCGATCACCAGCAGCGCGATGACGGCCGCGCCGGCGGCGGCCGCACGCTGAGCGCGCAGCCGCCGCCAGAACTGCCGGGCCCCGGGCGCGGTCGCGACCGCGGGAGCCGTGAGTACGTCGGTGGTCACTTGACCGCGACCTGCGAGACGTCGAGAACGCCGGTCCAGTCGCTGATGACGACGTTCTTGACGTCCTTGCCGACCAGCCGCTTGTAGACCGGGTGCACCAGCGGAACGCTGAGCGCCTGCTCGCCGATCTTCTTGTCGAGGGCGCCCCAGCGCTTGGCGGCGGCGTTGAGGTCGGTCAGCTTGTTGATCGCGTCGATCTCCTTGTTGACGGCCGCGTCGTCGAGGAAGGCGTGGTTGAAGTTCCAGCCGTCCGTGACGATCTGCCGGCCGTCGTAGATCGGCGCGAGGAACGGACCGCCGGACGGCCAGTCGGCGCCCCAGCGGCTGAGGAAGAGGCCGGGCTCCTTGGTGGTGCTGTGCACCTTCTCGCCGTACGCGTCCGACTCCAGGCCGTCGAGCTTGACGGTGATGCCGGCCGCCTTCAGCGCTTCCTGCACGGCGGTGGCGACCTCCGGGCCGCGCTCCTCGCCCTTGGTGGTGTCGTGGGTGAGGGTGATGGTGAGGCCGTTGGCGTAACCGGCCTCCTTCAGCAGCTGCTTGGCCTTGGCGGCGTTGCCGGTCTTGCCCGCCGGGAAGGCGTCGTAGGCGGTGTAGCCGTAGCTGGCCTGGTCGGGCAGGAAGGTGGTGGCGGGCTCGGCGAGCGAGGAGCCGCCGAGGGCGTTGACCACGGTGGTGCGGTTGATGGCGTAGGAGACGGCCTCGCGCACCTTGATGTTGTCGAAGGGCTTCACCTTCGGGTTGAAGGCCAGGTAGTACGTCTCGCCGAAGTGGCCGGTGCCGACCCGGCTCGCCAGCGACTTGTCGCCGGTGATCTTGGCGAGCTCGGCGGCGCCGAGGTTGGTGTCGGTGGTGACGGCGGCGGCGTCGTTGCCGGAGCTGGTCGACAGCCGCTGGTTGATGACGGTGGCGTCGAGACCGGACTGGACGTCGATCTTGTCCGGGTAGGCCTTGCGCTCGGAGTCGGTCTTGGCGGACCAGTACGTGTTGCGTACGAGGGTCAGCCGCTCGCCGTCGTTCTCGTTCTTCAGGACCTTGTACGGGCCCGACGAGATCGGGTGGTTCTCGTAGTTCGTGCCGGTGTCCTTGGCCTTGGGGACCGGCGCGAAGGAGGTCTGGGTGGCCAGGAAGGGGAACTCGCCCTCGGGCTTGTCGAGGTGGAAGACGATGGTCTTCGCATCAGGGGTCTCGATGGAGTCGAGGCCGCCCTTGTCCTTGTACGGACCCTGGTAGGTCTTGCCGCCGATCAGCCAGTCGCGCAGGTACGGGGCTCCGCCGGACAGCTCGGCGGCGAAGGACCGCTCGATGCCGTACTTGATGTCGGCCGAGGTGATCGTGGTGCCGTCCTCGTACTTCAGGCCTTCCTTGAGGTGGTACGTCCAGACGGTGGCGTTCTTGCTGGGCTCACCGGTGTTGGTGGCGAGGTCGGGGACGACCTTGGAGCCGGCGGCGCCGCTCTCGCGGTTGCGGGTGGTCAGCGTACGGAAGACCAGGGACGGGACGTTGCCGCCGCCGGAGGTGTAGAGCCGGGCGGGGTCGAAGTCCTGCTGCGCCGTCTGGTTGAGGACGGTGAGCGTGCCGCCCTTCTCGGGCTTGCCGCCGGAGGAGGCGCTGCTGTCCTTCGGGCCGCATGCGGCGGCCCCTCCGGCGAGGGCCAGCACGGCGGCTGCCGCTGCGGCGCGGCGTGGTGAGACGGACAGATGACGCATCGGGAGAAACCTTTCGCGGCTGCGAATCGCGGCATGACGGAATGGGCGGACGAAGGATTCCGCGGGTGGGCAAGCCGAAAGGATTCACACCCGCGGAGGGAAGGGCCGCCGGAAGCGGAGGCAGGGTGCCTCTACACGTCCAGCGATGCGGGTCAGCGACAGAGAATGTCGGCCACGGTGTGCCCGGTCACGCCGATGAGCGCCAGCTCAAGGCTGACGTACCGGGTGGCGTGGTTGTCGGACATGCGCAAAAGATTGGACGACGCACCTGTCCGATGTCAAAACCGGATCAGCATACGATCAACGGGGTGATCCGTGTCACCCCTTCGGATACGGCCACGGATTCGGCCTGCAGGTCACCCCGTCCAGGGTCAGGAACTTCGTCTGCTGCATCATCACCGGCGCCAGTGCCCCGTTCTTCGGACACAACTCGTGGCGGTGGCCGAGCCGGTGGCCGACCTCGTGGTTGATCACCATCTGGCGGTACATGTAGATCTTGTCCGGGCCGTAGGTCTCGGACCCCTGCGCCCACCGGTAGGCGTTGATCATCGTGCGGGGAGTCGACGCCGAGTCACATGACACGTTCTCAGCCGAGGTGTCCAGACCGGATTTCGCGCACCACTTCGCCGTGGTCCCCGGGCTCGCCAGCGTAACGACGATGTCCGCGTGGCCCGTTGACACCCGCTCGAAGGTCTTCGTACCGCCGTGGCCCCAACTACGGTCGTCATTGAGCGTCTTGAAGACCGCGTCGGCGAAGACCGCGCCGTCCAGCGCCAGACCCTGCTCCACGTCGACCCGCACCTTGTACACCTGGCCCTTGCCGGGCGCCTTCTGGTGTCCCCCGATCGTGTGGAACTTCCCGGAGAGGGTGAGGCCCGGATTGAGGGGATACGTCTGCACCATGGCCTGGTGGTACGTCAGCGTTACGGCCGAGGCAGAGGCCGACGGCGAGGTGGACGGCGTGGACCGCACATCGGACCGCGAGGCCGAGCCGTCGGCGCCGCGGCTCGCCTTCGAGGACGACCCGGCCGCGCTGCTCTCCTTGCCGCCCCCGGCCAGCTGCCCGGCGACGACCACGGCCAGCACCGTCACCACGGCGGCCGCCGCCGCGCCGCCGAAGGTGCGGCCCTTGCCGCCGCCCTTCGGGGGTTCCTCGCTGTCCGGGGCGGTCTCCTGCGGCGCGGTGTGCGGGGTCTCGAAGGCCTCGACGAACTCCTTGCGAGGCCCCGGGACCCGTGCGGCCGCCCTCCGCTGCTGCGGCAGCCTCGGCGCAGGGGGCGCACCGAAGGCCAGGCCGGCGGCCTCGGGGCTGCCCAGTAGCTCGGCCACCTCCGGGTCAGGCAGCTCGGGCGCCCGCAGACCGCGCACCGCCGGCCCGGAGCCGGTGTCCCACGACTCCGCGTCACCCCAGGCCGCGTGCTCCCGGTGCTCGGGGTGCGCGTAGGCCCACTCGGGGCGAGGGCCCCGCGCCGGGGCGGGAGCCGGGCCCGGGCCACGGCCAGGGGCCTGCGGCGGAGCCTGCCGCCACCCGGCGATGCGGCGCCGCCGGCCCGAGCCGGGATCGGCGGGGGCCGACGGCGGAACGCCGGGTATGCCGGGTATGTCGTCGCTGCGGCCCTCGCGGCCGCCCGGTGCGCTGTGCCTGCCCATCGGCTACTTCCGGCTCCCGTCAGTCTCGTCCAGAAGCTCGCGCACGGCCCGCGCCACCAGATCAGGGTGCTCCATCATCGCCACATGCCCGCTGTTCGGCAGGGCCAGCAGCCGCGAGTCCCGGAACGTCCGCCCGGCCCGCCTCGCCATCCGGAAGGACACCAGCTTGTCCCGGCCGCCGTAGACCAGCAGCGTCGGGGCCAGCACCCGCTCCGCCTGCCGCCACAGCGAGTGCTGGCCGCCCAGCGTGTAGGCGTCCAGGACCCCGCGCGCCGAGCGGGACAGCGCGTCCCAGAAGTACGGCAGCTCGACCCGCCGCTCGTACTCCGACGCGTGCTCGGTGAAGGCGTCGTCACTGACCCGGTCCGGCTCCCCGTAACACAGCGCCAGCAGCTCCCGGGTGCGCCGCTCCGGCGCCCAGTCCTTCGTCGCCCGGATCAGCAGGGCGGGGATACCCGGCACCCCGAGCAGCCCGGTCGGCAGGGCGCTGCGCTGCGGGGGCAGCTCCGGCAGCGCCGGCGAGACCAGCGTCAGCGTACGTACGAGATCGGGCCGGGCCGCCGCCACCTTGGTGGCCACCGCCCCGCCCAGCGAATTGCCGAACAGGTGCACAGGCCCGCGCCCGCCGGCCTCCAGGAGCCGTACGACCGCCCGCGCGTGCCCGGCGAAGGAGTAGTTCCCGTCGTCCGGCGGCGGCGAGTAGCCGAAGCCGGGCAGGTCCAGCGCCTCGCAGGCCAACCGGTCGTCGAGGCGGCTCATGAGCGCCGACCAGTTCGTCGACGAACCGCCCAGGCCGTGCACGAACAGCGCGGGCGCCAGTCCGTCCGGTCCTGAGGCCGGCCGCGAACGCACGGTCAGCGTCAGACCGGGCAGCTTCACCTCGCGCACCGCCTCGCCCTGCCCCGCTCTGGGTCCGGAGGGCGGCACGGGCACGGCGGCGAGTACGGCTTCAGGGGACTCCGTCGACGACATGCGCGCAATATTACGAGACGATCACGCGTGCGATCGCGTGTTCGCCCTCACAGCCTTTGGTTGCCACTCTGCACCGCCGGGCACTCTCTCCTACGCTCGCAGGTAGGAAAGGCAATGAGAGGACGAGCCGTGTCCGATGACATCGAGACATTCGAGAACGCCTTTGACAGTGAGGCCCACGAGGCCGACGAAGCCGACACCGAGCTTGACCTGGAGGCCCCTGAGGCCGACGCGGTCGAACAGCACATCGACCTGCTCCAGCACCGGGACGTCCCGATCACCGAGCGCCCCCTCGACGCCGACCCGGCGGACGCCGCCGAGCAGGCCCGCGTCGTGGAGCTGGACGAGGACGACTACCGCTGAAGTACCAGCCAGTGAGAATGTGCGTTCGCACTGCGCACGGTACGGCTACTGAAAAGTACGATGGCCACCGCATGCACTGAACGAAACACTTTGGGAGGCGGCGTGACAGCCATCGAGCAGACAGAGGCAGCGCGCCCGCGTGGCACGCGGCTTCCGCGCCGAGCCCGCAGGAACCAGCTGCTGGGCGCGGCCCAGGAAGTCTTCGTCGCCCAGGGTTACCACGCCGCCGCGATGGATGACATCGCGGAGCGCGCCGGCGTCAGCAAACCCGTGCTCTACCAGCACTTCCCCGGAAAGCTCGACCTGTACCTGGCCCTGCTGGACCAGCACTGCGAATCGCTGCTGGAGTCCGTGCGGACCGCGCTCGCCTCGACCACCGACAACAAGCTGCGCGTCTACGCCACGATGGACGCCTACTTCGCCTACGTCGAGGACGAGGGCGGCGCCTTCCGGCTGGTCTTCGAGTCCGACCTCACCAACGAGCCCGCCGTACGCGACCGGGTCGAGAAGGTCTCCCTCCAGTGCGCCGAGGCCATCAGCGACGTCATCGCCGAGGACACCGGGCTCTCCCGGGACCAGTCCATGCTGCTGGCCGTCGGCCTCGGCGGCGTGTCGCAGGTCGTCGCCCGCTACTGGCTCGCCAGCAGCAGCCCGGTCCCCCGCGACCAGGCCGTGCAGCTGCTGACCTCACTGGCCTGGCGCGGCATCGCCGGCTTCCCGCTGCACGGCGCGGAGCACTGACTTCCGCCCTGTTCGCTGTAGGCGTTCCCGCCTGCGATTCCTCGCGGCCCGCACACGGCTAGTGTTTGCTGCGTACACCGCACCGCCAGACCATCGGAGGGACAAAAGCCGTGGAGGTCAAGATCGGCGTGCAGCACGCGCCGCGCGAGATCAACATCGAGAGCTCGCAGTCGGCCGAGGAGGTCGAGAAGGCCGTCGGCGAGGCGCTCTCCGGCGCCAGCAAGCTGCTGAGCCTGACCGACGAGCACGGCCGCAAGGTGCTCGTGCCCGCCGACCGGCTGGCGTACGTCGAGATCGGCGAGCCGGCCACGCGCAAGGTCGGCTTCGGCGCCGCGCTGTAGCGAAGAACGGCGGGCCGCTCCAAAGATCGCTAGGTCATTGGAGCGGCCCGCCGTTTCGTGTCCCCGGGGGACGGGGTAGGACCGTCAACGTCCGAAACAACTGTCCGGGAGGGCCACGATGATGTGGGAAGCGCTCGCTTTCGCCGCCCTTGGGCTGGCCGCCGCGTACGCCGCCGTACGACTTCTGCCCACCCGCTTGCCGGCCCGCTCTCTCGTCCTGGCCACCGGCTCCGGCGCCGCCCTCCTCGGCGGCCTCCTCGCCCACACGATCCTGGGCCCCGGCCACGTCGTGCTCACGCTGGCCCTCTCGGTCACCGTGGCCGTGGCTCTGCTCTCGCTTCTGGTCCGCCCGGCGGACCGGCGAGGCCCCCGCGCGTCATCGCCCCGCCCGGCATAGACGGGCGGGGCGACCACCCTCTGCCTACCCTCTGCCTACGCCGCCAGGCCCAGAGCGGCCATGCGCTTGGTGTGGGCCTCGGTGATGCGGGTGAACATGCGGCCGACCTCGGCGAGGTCGAAGCCGTCGGCGACGCCGCCGACGAGCATCGTGGAGAGGGCGTCGCGGTCGGCGACGACACGCTGGGCCTGGGACAGAGCCTCGCCCATGAGACGCCGGGCCCACAGCGCGAGACGGCCGCCCACCCGGGGCTCCGCCTCGATCGCGGCGCGGACCTTCTCGATGGCGAAAGAGGCGTGCCCGGTGTCGTCGAGCACGGCCAGCACCAGCTCACGCGTGTCGGAGTCGAGGCGGGCCGCGACCTCCCGGTAGAAGTCCGAGGCGATCGAGTCGCCGACGTAGGCCTTGACCAGGCCCTCCAGCCAGTCCGACGGCGCCGTCTGCCGGTGGAACTCGTCCAGCGCGGCGGCGAAGGGCTCCATCGCCGCGGTCGGCTCGGCGTCGATGGCGGTGAGGCGGTCCCGCAACTGCTCGAAGTGGTGGAACTCGGCGGAGGCCATCGCCGCCAGCTCCGCCTTGTCCGACAGGGTCGGCGCGAGCTTCGCGTCCTCCGCGAGCCGTTCGAACGCGGCCAGCTCGCCATAGGCCAGGGCGCCCAGCAGATCCGTCACGGCCGCGCGGTACTGCGGCTCGGCGGAGGCGGCGGCCCAGTCGAGGGCGGCGATCCCGGTGGCGGCGGGGGCAGGTTCGGTGGTCTCGTCAGGCGTCTCCATGCTGGGCACAATAGCCCGCCTGGGCTGCGCGGCAACCATCCCGGGGCGCGCTTTCCGGCCCCGCGTCACCCCCGCGTCACCCGCCTGTCTCGAACGTCATCTCGCATCCCGGGAAATCCATCCGCCGCAGCTGCGTGATTCCGGGGTACAGTGATATGAGCCCGCCGTTGTTCAAAGGCGGGTGACGCATGAATGCACATGAATGCAATGGATGCCCGGTCGGTGGCCCGATCGGCTCCACGACCGCCCTCCTCACATGGGGAGGGGCCCACTCGCGGCACGAGCTCCAGATGCGAGGGCAGTGGTCCCGCGCTTCTCAGCCACCCACGGCTGTGTACTCACCCCCCGCGCGGTCAGCGCCCTGTGCGCTCGACCCCCCTCACCGCTCAGTGCCGCGCACCGAGACAGAAGAGGCAGCATCCTGACTACCACCACGACTTTCCGCAGTCTCGGGATCCTTCCCGAGACCGCCGAGGCCCTTGAGGCCGTCGGCATCATCACTCCCTTCCCGATCCAGGAGATGACGCTCCCCGTCGCCCTCGCGGGCAACGACGTCATCGGCCAGGCCAAGACCGGCACCGGCAAGACGCTGGGCTTCGGCCTCCCCCTCCTGGAGCGCGTCACGGTCCTGGCCGACGTCGAGGCCGGCCGCGCCAGGCCCGAGGACCTCGTCGACGGGCCGCAGGCCCTGGTCGTCGTTCCCACCCGTGAGCTGTGTCAGCAGGTCACCAACGACCTGCAGACCGCCGGCAAGGTCCGTAACGTACGCGTCCTCGCGATCTACGGCGGCCGGGCGTACGAGCCCCAGGTCGAGGCCCTGAAGAAGGGCGTCGACGTCGTCGTCGGCACCCCGGGCCGGCTGCTCGACCTCGCCGGTCAGAAGAAGCTCAGCCTGCGCAACGTCCGCGCGCTCGTCCTCGACGAGGCCGACGAGATGCTCGACCTCGGCTTCCTGCCGGACGTCGAGAAGATCATGGACATGCTGCCGGCCAAGCGCCAGACGATGCTGTTCTCGGCCACCATGCCGGGCGCCGTCATCGGCCTGGCCCGCCGCTACATGTCGCAGCCCACGCACATCAGCGCCACGTCGCCCGACGACTCGGGCGCGACTGTCGCGAACATCACCCAGCACGTCTTCCGCGCCCACAACATGGACAAGCCCGAGCTCGTCTCGCGCATCCTCCAGGCCGACGGCCGCGGTCTCGTGATGGTCTTCTGCCGTACGAAGCGCACGGCGGCCGATGTCGCCGAGCAGCTCGAGAAGCGCGGCTTCGCCTCCGGCGCGGTCCACGGCGACCTGGGCCAGGGCGCCCGCGAGCAGGCGCTGCGCGCCTTCCGCAACGGCAAGGTCGACGTGCTGGTCTGCACGGATGTCGCGGCTCGCGGCATCGACGTGGAAGGCGTCACGCACGTCATCAACTACCAGACGCCGGAGGACGAGAAGACCTACCTCCACCGCGTGGGCCGCACCGGCCGCGCGGGCGCGTCCGGTATCGCCATCACCCTGGTCGACTGGGACGACATCCCGCGCTGGAAGCTCATCAACAAGGCGCTGGACCTGCCCTTCGACGAGCCGGAGGAGACCTACTCCACCTCCGAGCACCTCTACGAGCTGCTCGGCATCCCGGCCGGTACGAAGGGTGTCCTCCCCCGGGCCGAGCGCACCCGCGCAGGGCTCGGCGCGGAGGCCGTCGAGGACCTCGGCGAGACCGGTGGCCGTGGCCGCAGCCCCCGCAGGGCCGCTGCCGCCGCCTCCGTCGTGACCGAGGAGGCCCCGGTCCGCACGCGCACCCCGCGCCAGCGCCGCCGCACCCGCGCCGGCGAGGCGGCCGAGGTCGTGGCCGCGGTCCCGGCCGCTGCCGAGTCCGTCGAGACCGTCGAGGCCGTCGAGACGACCTCCGAGGGCACCGAGGCCAAGGCGGCTCCGCGCCGCCGTCGCCGCACCCGCGCCAGCGCCCCCGTCGCGGGAGCCGTCGCCCAGGCCGAGCCCACGGCTGCCGTCGAGGCCCCCGCCACCGACGAGGCCAAGCCGGCCAGGCGCCGTCGCCGCACCCGCTCGGGCGCCGCCAGCAGCGACAGCTGACCGCCTGCTCCGAACGGCGAAGGGCCGGCCACCGTCTCGGTGGCCGGCCCTTCGCCGTTTCGACCCCGGCCCGGACAGGGCCGTGGGCCGCCACGGGCCTTACGCTGGGGAGGCCCGTCACCAGCCCTGCCCTCCGAAGGAGCCCCCGTGTCAGCCGCGTCGCAGCCCACGCGCACCGCCACCACAGCAGCCGATCGCGCCGCCGGCGGGCATGGGCCGGAGCCGCACGCCGGGGCGACCGTGGACTTCACGCTGCTGGCCGTGGCGATCGCGGGCGTGTCGCTGTCAGCGCCGCTGATCGCGGCGACCGCCGCGCCCGCGCTGGCCATCGCCTTCTGGCGGAACGCCATGGCGGTGGGAGCGCTCAGCCCCTTCGCCCTCATACGACACCGGGGCGAGCTGCGCCGCATGGGGCGGCGGGCCCTGCTGCTGTCCCTGGCCGCCGGCGCCGTCCTGGCTCTGCACTTCGGGCTGTGGCTGCCGAGCCTGTCCATGACGTCGGTGGCCTCGTCGACAGCCCTCTGCACGACCACCCCGATCTGGACGACCCTCTTCCTCCGCATGCGCGGCCACCGGCCCCCCACCCTGGTCTGGGCCGGCACCCTCCTCGCGGTCGTCGGCGTGGTGATCCTCACCGGCGTCGACCTGTCCCTCTCCTCCCGCGCCCTCGCGGGCGACGCCCTCGCGCTGGGCGGCGGCATCGCGGCAGCGGCGTACGTCCTGCTCGGCGCCGAGGTCCGACGCACCGTCAGCACGACCGCGTACACCTACGTCTGCTACTCGACCACCGCCGTCGTCCTGTTCGGCGCCTGCCTGGTCTCGGGCTCCGCCCTCCACGGCTACGACGGCACGACCTGGGCCAAGCTGGTCGCCCTGACCGTCGCCGCCCAACTGCTCGGCCACAGCCTCCTCAACCGCGTCGTCCGCGGCCTCGGCCCGTCGACCACCTCCACGGCCATCCTCCTCGAGACCCCCGGCGCCGCCCTCATCGCGGCGTTGTGGCTCGGTCAGACTCCGCCGATCGCCGCCTACCCGGCGCTCGGGGTGATCCTGGTCGGACTGGCGCTGGTCGTCCGGGCCGGCCGTCAAGCCTAGAGCCAGCCGTTGCGGCGGAAGCCGCGGTGGATGGCGAAGCAGACGGAGATCATGCCGATGAGGACGACGGGGTAGCCGAACCGGGTGTGGAGCTCGGGCATGTGGTCGAAGTTCATGCCGTAGACGCCGGTGATCATGGTGGGGACGGCGAAGATGGCGGCCCAGGCGGTGATCTTGCGCATGTCCTCGTTCTGGACGACGGTGGCCTGGGCGAGGTTGGCCTGGAGGATGGAGTTGAGCAGGTCGTCGAAACCGATGACCTGCTCGTGGACGCGCGCGACGTGGTCGGCGACGTCGCGGAAGTACTTCTGGATCTCGGGGTCCACGACCCGCATGGGCCGTTCGCTGAGCAGTTGCATGGGCCGCAGCAGAGGCGAGACGGCCCGCTTGAACTCCAGGACCTCGCGCTTGAGTTGGTAGATGCGGCCCGCGTCGCCGCCGCTGCGCGGGGTGCGGCCCTGCACGGCGGAGAAGACGTCGATCTCGACCTCGTCGATGTCGTCCTGGAGGGCGTCGGTCACCGCGAGGTAGTCGTCGACGACCTGGTCGGCGATGGCGTGGAGAACGGCGGAGGGGCCGTGGGCGAGCAGCTCGGGGTCGTCCTCGAGGCGGTGGCGGAGGGCGCGGAGCGAGCCGTGGCCGCCGTGCCGGACGGTGATGACGAAGTGCCGGCCGGTGAAGACCATGACCTCGCCGCTCTCGACCACCTCGCTGGTGGCGGTGAGTTCGGCGTGCTCGACGTAGCGGATGGTCTTGAAGACCATGAAGAGCGTGTCGTCGTAGCGCTCCAGCTTCGGCCGCTGGTGCGCCATCACCGCGTCCTCCACCGCCAGCGGGTGCAGTCCGAAGACCTCGGCGATGCCGGAGAACTCCTGCTCCGACGGCTCGTGCAGGCCGATCCATACGAAGCCGTCCCCGCCACCCCGGACCTGGTCCAGCGCCTCGCGCGGGCTGAGGTGGTCGCTGGCGCGGCGGCCGTCCCGGTAGACGGCGCAGTCCACGACCGAGCTGGGGACCGCCGGGCGGCCGGCGGCCGGGCCGTAGTCGTACGAAACGTGGCTCTTGCGCAGGCTGGGGCGCGGACGGACGACTGCACGCAGGTCGCGGATCATCGACATGGCAAGCTCCTTCACGGACTGGCCGACGGCGTGACGACGCCGTACTGAAATGCTGATCAATGCAGGGTGATCACAGCGCAGTTCAGGGAGCTCTTCCGGGGCGTGGTGCGGGCGTCCGTATGACGGCGACGCAGACAGCACGTGGCGACTGCCACTCGCGGAGAATCAGAGATTCCGGGTTTCGCGGCTGGGAGGCCGGGAAGGGAAGCGTGGGGATCAGTGCGAGAGTCGCCGGGCGGAAGAGCTGCCGGTACTGCGCGGTCGACTAGGATCCATTGCAGCCCCCACCTCCTCCTGCCGATCCCCGCTTGGGGAAGACCTGTTGGCGATTTACTCAGCCAGCGGCCCACCTTACCAGGGGGCTGAGGCGTTACCTCGGCACTTTGCCCGTTCGATACGCGCTCTATGCTCGCGTCATGGTCGAGGTACTGGAGCTGGTGGAGGCGCGGCTGCGCATGGCGTTCGGCGAGCCGGACGGCCGGGCGGCGGTGACTTTCCTCGGCACCGAGCGCATCGAGGTGCTGCGTTTCGTCGACGGCGACGTGCTGCGTTACGTCACCCTCGGCATGTCGCGCGAGCCGATGAACGATCCCCTGGCCGCCGTCGCCGACCCCCTGCGCGGGCCGCGCGCCGAGCTGGTCCTCTCCCTCCGGGCGGGTCGGGCCGCCGGCGCCGACACGGACAAGGTGCTGCGGCCGCTGGCGGTCCTCGCCGCGTCCCCCCGGGTCGAGGGTGTCGTCGTCGCCCCGGGCAACTCGCTCGACGTCGGCGAACCCCTGTGGCCCGCGGCGCCGTTCTCCGCGGTGCTCGTGGCCGAGCCGGGCGGCCTGGTCGAGGACCTGGTCCTGGACGCGCCGCTCGACCCGGTGCGCTTCTTCCCGCTGCTGCCGATGACGCATACGGAGGCCGCCTGGAAACGGGTCCACGGCGCGGCCGCGCTGCAGGAGCGGTGGCTCCAGCACGGTACGGATCTGCGTGACCCGGTCCGCGGCCCGGTGGCGCTCGGCTGAGGCGCGCGGCTGAGGCGTTCGGGAGGCCCGGTGGGAGGCCCGGCGCGCCGATCCGTGCCGGACGGGTGATCGTCCTTGACGCGGGCACGGCGCGGGAGGACTGTTGGGCGGTATGAGGGGCGAACCCAGTTGCCCGAAGTGCGGTGGCCGGGTCCGAGCGCCCGGCCTCTTCTCCGATTCCTGGCAGTGCGACGAGCACGGCGCCGTCCATCCGCTTCAGCCCGTCGTCCCGCCGAGCGTCGAGGCGCTGAGCGTGGTCGTGAACCGCGCGCATGTGCCGGTGTGGATGCCGTGGCCGCTTCCGGTCGGCTGGCTGTTCACCGGGGTGGCGTCGGCGGGTGACGACCGAAGCGGCGGGCGGGCGACGGCCGTCGCGTGCTCGGGCCCCGGGCCGCTGGGCGGGCCCGGTGAGATGGTGCTGGTGGCCGAGGAGCTGGGAGTCGGGCTCGGTGCGCGCTTCGCGGGCATTCCGGGACCCGATCCGGGTCCGCAGATGTGTATCGGCAAGCCGCCGGCCGCCAAGGTGATCGCCGCGGGGCGGGTGACGCCGCTGTGGCATGTGGCCGGCGTGCCGGCCGATCGCGCGGTCTTCGCGGGTGAGTCGTTCGGCCTGTGGCTGTGGGCGGTCGTCTGGCCGGAGGAGGCCGGACTGCTGATGTACGACGAGTTGATACTGACCGATCTGCGGGATGCCGGCGCCGAGGTCGAACTGGTGCCGTGCGGGGCGCTGTCGCCACGACTGCTGTCGTGAGCGCTGCGCGAGAGGTTCCTGGAATTCAAAGGCGTCCAGGGCCGTTATCCTGGTATTCGCAATCCCCGCATCTATAGCCGACCGCCTTGGAGTTCAAGCCGTGCGCATCGACCTGCACACCCACTCCACGGCATCGGACGGCACCGACACTCCGGCCGAGCTGGTCCGCAACGCGGCCGCCGCCGGTCTGGACGTCGTCGCCCTCACCGACCACGACACGGTGGGCGGATACGCGGAGGCCCAGAAGTCCCTGTACGAGCTGACGGTCCCGCTCACCCTGGTCACCGGCGCCGAGCTGTCCTGCCGGATCGACGGTGTGAGCCTGCACCTGCTCGCGTACCTCTTCGACCCGCGCGAGCCCGAGCTGTTCCGTGAGCGCGAGCTCGTACGGGACGACCGGGTGCCGCGCGCCCGCGCCATGGTCGCGAAGCTGAACGAGACCGGCGTCCCGGTCACCTGGGAACGCGTCGCGGAGATCGCCGGGGACGGGGCGGTCGGCCGCCCGCACATCGCGCAGGCGCTGATCGAGGCCGGCCTGGTCGGCAGCATCTCCGAGGCTTTCACGCCGCAGTGGATCGGCCCGGGCGGACCGGCGTACGTCGAGAAGCACGAGCTGGACCCCTTCGAGGCCGTACGGCTGGTCAAGGGCGCGGGCGGCGTGACGGTCTTCGCCCACCCGGCGGCCGTGAAGCGCGGCGTGTGCGTGCCCGACAGCGTGATATCCGACCTGGCGGCAGCCGGCCTGGACGGCATCGAGGTCGATCACATGGACCACGACGAGCCCACCCGGGCCCGGCTGCGGGGCCTCGCAGGGGAACTGGGGCTGCTGGCCACGGGGTCGAGCGACTACCACGGCACCCGCAAGACGTGCCGCCTCGGCGAGTACACGACGGACCCCGAGGTGTACGCCGAGATCGCGCACCGCGCCACGGGCGCCGTGCCGATCAGCGCCGTCTAGCGCGATCCCTCCTCCGGCCCCCGTTTCTCCCTCGACCCCGCCTGTCCGCGAAGGCCGGACGGGCTGAAAGCTCATGAACCTCTTCGACCTGACCCTCTTCGGGTCCGTCTTCGTCACGCTCTTCGTGATCATGGACCCGCCCGGCATCACGCCGATCTTCCTCGCCCTCACCTCCGGCCGCGCCACGAAGACCCAGCGGAAGATGGCCTGGCAGGCCACCCTCGTCGCGCTCGGCGTCATCACGGTCTTCGGTATCTGCGGCCAGCAGATCCTGGACTACCTGCATGTGTCGGTGCCCGCGCTGATGGTGGCGGGCGGGCTGCTCCTGCTGCTGATCGCGCTCGATCTGCTCACCGGCAAGGCGGACGAGCCGACGCAGACCAAGGACGTCAATGTCGCGCTGGTGCCGCTCGGCATGCCACTGCTGGCGGGGCCGGGGGCGATCGTGACGGTGATCCTCGCGGTGCAGAAGGCGGACTCGGTGGGTCAGCAGGTGTCGGTGTGGGCGGCGATCGTGGCCATGCATGCCGTGCTGTGGCTGACGATGCGCTATTCGCTGCTGATCATCCGGCTGATCAAGGACGGCGGTGTGGTCCTGGTGACCCGGCTGTCCGGGATGCTGCTCTCGGCGATCGCGGTGCAGCAGATCGCCACCGGCATCTTCGGCTTCATCCGCGGCGAGGGCTAGCGAGCAGCGGACAGGACAGCGGACAGCCAAAGGGCCCTGTACGTCGTCGTACAGGGCCCTGCTGCGCAAAGCTGTTTCCTCTACTCCGCCGGGCGGATGTAGAGGCGCTGGCCGGTCTCGGCAGCTTGCTGAACGATCTTCTTGACGGAGGCGGCGTCCACGACCGTGCTGTCGACGGCGGTGCCGTCCTGGTCGTTGAGGCGCATGATTTCGAAGCGCATGGGCTTCTCCCTTCGTCCGGGCACTCCTCCATTGGAGCGGTGAGCTGCTTCACAGCCATTGCTTGTCCGTTAAGTCTGGATTGCGAGGCGCACTCGTCGCATCTCGTATCCGCACTTACATGACTGAGCAACCAAGCTACCCGGGAAAACATTCCCTACGCTAACGAAATCTTTTCGGAGCCTAACTACTCGCCGGTAGCGGCTCCGGTTGTGCGCGCACGCCCGGCCGCCGGACAATGTGACCCCTATGAACGACGACGTCCTGGCCGCCATCGAGCGGACCAACGAGCTCCTGCAACGCGTGCTCGCCGAGGTCGCGACCACCCCGGCCACCCACGCGGTCTTCGTCGACGCCGGCTATGTGTACGCCGCCGCCGGCCGCCTCGTCGCGGGCACCGAGGACCGGCGGGCCTTCGAACTGGACGCCGAGGCGATCATCGAGGCCTTCATCGACAAGGCCCGCGCGCTCTTCCCGGACAGCCGGCTGCTGCGGGTCTACTGGTACGACGGCGCCAGGCGCCGCATCCACACCCCCGAGCAGGAGCGGATCGCCGAGCTGCCGGACGTCAAGGTGCGGCTCGGCAATCTCAACGCCAGCCGCCAGCAGAAGGGCGTCGACTCGCTCATCCGCTCCGACCTGGAGTCACTCGCCCGGCACCGGGCCATCAGCGACGCCGTGCTGATCGGCGGCGACGAGGACCTGGTCTCGGCGGTCGAGGCCGCGCAGGGCTACGGCGCCCGGGTCCACCTGTGGGGTATCGAGGCCGACAGCGGCCGCAACCAGGCCGACCCCCTGCTCTGGGAGGTCGACAGCCAGCGCACCTTCGACCTCGACTTCTGCAAGCCGTACATCACCCGGCGCGCCACCCCCGCCTACGGCAGCGACCTGCCCGGCAGCCCGGGGATCATCCCGACGCGCGAGGACGTGCACTTCGTCGGCGCCCGGGTCGCCGCCCAGTGGCTGGCCACCCGCGGCCGCGGGTCGCTCGCCGAGCTGCTGCCGGGCCACCCCTATCTGCCGCCCGCGTACGACCAGGAGCTGCTGGTCGAGGCCGAGGGGATGCTCAGCATCTCCCTGCGCGGCCACGCGGACCTGCGGCGGGTCCTGCGCGACGGCTTCTGGGAGCACCTGCAGGCGCAGCTCTAGGGACAGGCCCGAACGCTTCGCCAGAAGGCGGTCAGCGCCTCGGCGGTGGCGGCGGGCTGCTCGGAGTTCGGGGAGTGTTCGGCGCCGTCGATCACCACCCGTACGGCGGAGAGGCGCTCAGCCATGTCGTCCAGCCAGGGGCAGGGCCAGGCATGGTCCACGGCGCCGGAGATGACCAGCTTCGGGAGCGGGACGGCGGCCAGTTCGGCGACCCGGTCGGGCTCGGAGATCAGCTGCCGGCCGGTGACGACGAGCAGCTCCGGGACGTTGGCGAGCCAGCGGCGGTGCATGAAGTCGTCGACGGCGCCGGTGACTTCGGGCACGGTGGCGGGGGCGCCGGCGTCCTCCACATCCAGTTCACGCATGGCCTGCCAGACGGTCTCCATGTCGGCGACCGCGAGCGCGTCGAGCAGCATCTTCGTACGGGCCTGCTGCTCGGCCTCGATCGCGGCCGGCCCCGAGCTCATGACCGTCAGCGACGCCCACCCGTCCGCACCCGTCCCCAGCACGGCCCTGCGGGCCACCAGGCCGCCCAGGGAGTGGCCCAGCAGGTGCACCGGGCCGGGCAGGGCCTCGGCCTGGGCGACCACGTCGGCCGCCAGCTCGGTCTGCGCGTAGGCCGCCTCGGAGCGCGGGCCGCCCGTCTCGTGCTGGCCGCGGCCGTCCACGGCGACCGTACGGAAACCGGCCGCCGCCAGCGGTTCGAGCAGCGCGATGAAGTCCTCCTTGCTGCCCGTGAAGCCCGGGACCAGCAGCGCCGTGCCGCGGACGGCCGTCCCGGCGGGCGGCGTCGCGTCCAGCACCGCGAAGGACCCGCGGGCCGTCTCCAGCCGGTGGGCGCGGGCATGGTCGGGCAGCGTGAGGAAGGGAGGCCTGCTCATGCGGTCGAGGCTAGCGGTGCCGGGTTACGGGCCCCGAGCCGGACTCCATCCATCAGGCAATAGGCTGCAGACATGACGGAGACGGAGACGGCGGCCATCGGTCAGGCGCTGCTCGACCAGGCGCTGGTCGAGGAGGCCGTGAAGAAGTCCGGCCTCGTGTGGGTCGCGGCGGGCGCGGGCGCCGAGGCGGCCGCACCACAGGCGCTGTGGCACGCCTGGGTGGACGGCGCCGTCTGCGTCGTCGGCGACAGCGACGGCGAGCAGCCGCTGCCCGGCCTCACCGACGGCGGTACGGCCACCGTGACCGTACGCAGCAAGGACAAGGGCGGCCGCCTCGTCGCCTTCCCCGCCAAGGTCGTCGAGCTGGAACCGCGCGGCGAGGCCTGGTCTGCGGCCGTCGACGAGCTCAAGGGCAAGCGCCTCAACGCCCCCGACGCCGAGACCATGACCGACCGCTGGGCCCGCGAATGCCGCGTCCTGCGCCTCGAGCCCGCCGGCGAGCTCGCGCAGCACCCCGGCGCGATGCCCGACGGCGGCGGCGCCGCCGCGCCGGTGCCGACCTCCGCCACCACCCGCCAGGCCATCCCGGCCGGCCTGCCGAAGCTGCTCTTCCGCCGCAAGAAGCGCTGACGGTCAGCCGCCCACCGCGGTCACCGACTTGCCGTAGTCCACGACGTGGTCCGCGTCCGGGGCGCGCAGCGTGAAGTCCTTGCCCCAGTCGGCCAGGGTGAGGGTGCCCGCGCCTCCGGAGCGCTCGTAGCGCAGGGGATACGGCTTGCCCTCCAGGGACACGTCCAGCGTGCCGCCGGAGCCGCCGGAGCCGGTGAGGGCGATGGTGCGGGTGCCGGCGACGGAGCGGTGGTCGCCGATCGCGAGTTCGCCGTCCAGGACGAAGAGGCCGTCGAGCAGGACCTTCTTGTCGGTGAAGCCGCTGAACTGCTTGTAGGCGGGGTCGCCGGTGGGCACCTTGACGTACTTGTTCTTGAGCTTGTCACCGACCTCGTCGCCGTAGAAACCGGCCCCGGCCTTGAGGTACAGGTCGTCGCCGACCCGCAGCAGCTGGAAGGTGTTGCCCTTGGCCGTGACCTGCCCGAGGCCGCCGTTGCCGCGCAGCCGCATGTCCAGCTTGTACGTGCTGCCGTTGCTGGCGACCGTGCCGGACAGCCGGACCGTGGCGGCCGCGTCGGCGGCGGAGCGGGCGCGCTGTTCGATGGTTTTGGGCGGGAGCTTGGCGACGCCGTTGGTTCCCGCGTCCGGATCGCCGGCGCATCCCGCCGCACCCATGAGCACGAGTCCGGCGCCCACCACCCACCAGAGGAAAGCGGCTGACCGGCGGCCGGGAAACACGTGGGATCTTCCTCCTACGGCAAAAGGCATGCGCGAAGCGGAGCCGAAGCTACCGCAGCGTACCGCCGTGGCACGAGACCCCCTACGGGACCCAAGGAGCAGTCCGGCGCGCCTGCCATGATCCGGGCGGGCTAGCCTGAACACGCATCGCCGCCGGAGAGCCACGCGGCAGAACGCCAGGAACACCGGGAAGAGGAGGTCACCGCATGCCCGCCGGTACCTCCCGGGTCTTCATCTCGCACCTCGCCGGTGTGCCGGTGTTCGACCCCAACGGCGACCAGGTCGGCCGGGTCCGGGACCTGGTGGTGATGCTGCGCCTGGGCGGACGCCCGCCGCGTGTGCTGGGTCTGGTGGTGGAGGTCGTGAGCCGCCGGCACATCTTCCTGCCCATCACCCGCGTCACCGGCGTGGAATCGGGCCAGGTCATCACCACCGGCGTGGTGAACATGCAGCGCTTCGAGCAGCGGGCCACCGAGACCCTGGTCCTGGGCGAGCTGCTCGACCGGCGCGTACGCCTGACCGAGACCGGCGAGGAGGTGACCGTCCTCGACGTGTCGATGGTGCGGCTGCAGGCCCGCCGTGACTGGGAGATCGACAAGGTCTTCGTACGCAAGGGCAAGGGCGGGGCGCTGCGGCGGCGCGGGGAGACCCTGACCGTCGAGTGGTCGGCGGTCACCGGCTTCTCGCTCGACGAGCAAGGACAGGGCGCCGAGGCGCTGCTCGCGACCTTCGAGCAGCTGCGACCGGCCGACCTGGCGAACGTACTGCACCATCTCACGGCCAAGCGCCGCGCCGAGGTCGCCGCGGCCCTGGACGACGACCGGCTCGCGGACGTCATGGAGGAGCTGCCGGACGACGACCGGGTCGAGATCCTCGGCAAGCTCAAGGAGGAGCGCGCGGCCGACGTCCTGGAGGCGATGGCCCCGGACGACGCGGCCGACCTGCTGTCCGAGCTCCCGGAGGCGGACAAGGAGAAGCTCCTCGCCCTCATGCAGCCGCACGACGCCGCCGACATGCGGCGCCTGCTGGCGTACGAGGAGCGGACGGCCGGCGGTCTGATGACCACCGACCCGATCGTGCTGCGCCCGGACGCCACCATCGCCGACGCCCTGGCCCGGGTCCGCAATCCGGACCTGTCCCCCGCTCTCGCCGCGCAGGTCTACGTCTGCCGGGCCCCGGAGGAGACGCCGACCGGCAAGTACCTGGGCACCGTGCACTTCCAACGGCTGCTGCGCGACCCGCCGTTCACCCTCGTCGGCTCGGTCGTCGACAGCGACCTGCGGCCGCTTGCGCCGGACAGTTCGCTGCAGGGCGTCACCAGCTATCTGGCGACGTACAACATGGTCGCGGCACCCGTCGTCGACGAGAGCGGCTCGCTGCTCGGCGCGGTCACCGTCGACGACGTCCTCGACCACCTGCTTCCCGAGGACTGGCGGGAGACCGACTATGGCCGATGACCGCCCCCGCGTCCGCCTGGACCAGCCACGGGACCGGCGGCGCAATCTGCTGCCCACGTACGACCCCGAGGCCTTCGGGCGGCTCTCGGAGAAGATCGCCCGCTTCCTGGGGACCATGCGCTTCATCGGGTGGATGACGGCCGTCATCATCACCTGGGTGCTGTGGAACGTCTTCGCGCCCAGCCATCTGCGCTGGGACCCCTACCCGTTCATCTTCCTGACCCTCGTGCTGTCCCTGCAGGCCTCGTACGCCGCTCCGCTGATCCTGCTCGCCCAGAACCGCCAGGACGACCGCGACCGCGTCAACCTGGAACAGGACCGCAAGCAGAACGAGCGCAGCATCGCGGACACCGAGTATCTGACCCGCGAGGTGGCGGCGCTGCGGATGGGACTCGGGGAGGTCGCGACCCGCGACTGGATGCGCTCGGAGCTCCAGGATCTGCTCAAGGAGTTGGAAGACCGGCGTCTGGTCGAGGTGGGTGACGAATCCGACGACCGGGCCTCATGAACCGCGCCGTACCATCGACGGTATGGCTACCCACACGTACATCCCCCCTACCGCGGACGCGGTGCGCGCCGCGCTCGCGACGGTGAACGACCCGGAGATCCACAAGCCGATCACCGACCTCGGCATGGTGAAATCGGTCGACATCGCCGAGGACGGCGCGGTCAAGGTGGCCGTCTATCTGACGGTGTCGGGGTGTCCGCTGCGGGACACGATCACGCGTGAGGTCACCACGGCGGTGTCGGCGGTCGCCGGTGTGACCGGTGTGGCGGTCGAGCTGGACGTGATGAGCGACGAGCAGCGGCGCGAGCTGACCTCCTCGCTGCGCGGCGGCCAGGCCGAGCGCGAGATCCCCTTCGCCCAGCCCGGCTCGCTGACCCGGGTCTACGCGGTCGCCTCGGGCAAGGGCGGCGTCGGCAAGTCCTCGGTGACGGTGAACCTCGCCGCCGCGATGGCGGCGGACGGGCTGAAGGTCGGTGTCGTCGACGCCGACATCTACGGGCACAGCGTGCCGCGCATGCTCGGCGTGGGCGGCCGCCCCACCCAGGTCGAGAACATGATCATGCCGCCGTCGGCGAACGGCGTGAAGGTCATCTCGATCGGCATGTTCACCCCCGGCAACGCCCCCGTGGTGTGGCGCGGCCCGATGCTGCACCGCGCCCTCCAGCAGTTCCTGGCGGACGTCTACTGGGGCGACCTGGACGTGCTGCTGCTCGACCTCCCGCCGGGCACCGGCGACATCGCGATCTCGGTGGCCCAGCTGGTGCCGAACGCCGAGATCCTGGTCGTCACCACCCCGCAGCAGGCGGCGGCCGAGGTCGCCGAGCGGGCCGGCTCCATCGCCGTGCAGACCCACCAGAAGATCGTCGGCGTCGTCGAGAACATGTCCGGCATGCCCTGCCCGCACTGCGACGAGATCGTCGACGTCTTCGGCTCGGGCGGCGGCCAGAGCGTCGCCGAGGGTCTGACCCGCACGACCGGCGCCACCGTGCCGGTCCTCGGCCAGATCCCCATCGACGTCCGCCTCCGCGAAGGCGGCGACGACGGCCGCCCGGTGGTGCTGACGGACCCCGAGTCCCCGGCCGGCTCCGCCCTGCGGGCCATCGCCGGCAAGCTCGGCGGCCGCCAGCGCGGCCTCGCGGGGCTGTCGCTGGGGATCACCCCGCGCAACAAGTTCTGACGGCTCTCGCTGCTGACGCCGGGCCGGCCTCGCCCCCGGCGTCAGGTCGCGTAGGCCGTGATGTCCTTGATGACGGCCAGCCCGAGCCCGTACGCGCTCATCCCGCGCCCGTACGCACCCAGGTGCACTCCGCGCGCGGATCCGGCCAGGACCCACCCGTACTCGGACTCGCGGTAGTGGAACGCGGTCGGCTCGCCGTCCACCGGCAGGGTGAGCGCCGACCATCCCGGGCCGTCCAGCGCGTCGGCCAGGTCCCAGGCGATGGCCGTCTGCTGGTCCAGCCAGTCCTGACGGAGGTGGCGCTCCATCATGGTCGGCCAGGTGCAGGACAGCAGCCCCGACCCGGCGAGCCAGGCTGCGGACGACACGGACGTGGCGTCGAGCACACCGGTGCCGTCGGCGCTGTGCCGCAGGGGCCGGTCGGCGACGGACACCACGACCGCGAAACGGCGGGTGTCCGGGGTGGGCTCCACCTTCACCGAGGGCTCGTCACCGTGGCCCACGGCGCCGTGCTCCACGGTGCCGTCGGCGCTCATGCCGACCGGGGTGAGCCAGCGAGGGCCGGTGAACGCCTCGTCCAGCCCGTACCAGGGGAAATCGGCCTTGAGATAGCCGTCGATCGGACGGGAACGTTCCGCTGTATCAGCTGTCGTCTCCACGCGCGGCGCCTCCTCAATAGGGCAAACAAAGGGAGAATAGCCACTCGCGGTGCCTGATCGGGGCAGGGGCCCCGACTCAGGTGGCGTCGGAGTCGTACGGCGGGGGCTCACCGGGGTCGAGACGGTCCCGCTTGCGCAGCATGTCCGGCGTGTCGGACGAGGTCGAGGAGGAACCCGACGAGGAGTCCCGGCCGTGCACCGCGTCCGTCAGCGTGGCCGCTTCCTCCCGGAAGTCGAAGCCGTTGCGGATGTCCTTCAGTCCCAGCTCGTCGTTGTCCAGCAGCTGCTTGCGGACGAAGGTCTTGGGGTTGAGGTCCTCGAACTCGAAGTCCTTGAACTCCGGGCCCAGTTCCTTGCGGATGTCCTCTTTGGCACTGTCGGAGAACGCCCGCACCTTGCGGATGAAGCCCGTGACGTCCTGGATGACCTTCGGCAGCTTGTCCGGGCCGAAAACGAGCACGGCAAGGATCGCGAGCGCCACTATCTCCAGCGGGCCTATGTCGAAGAACACCCTGCAGCTCCTACGTAAACGAACCGGCAGACCTCACCGTACCTGGCGACCCCGGCAAAGTGGGAGGGCCCGCCCTTATCAGCTTGCTGTGGTGTCGGCCGGCGTCAGCTTCCGGTGGCGCTGCCGAGGGTGAGTCCCACGGTGTGCCGCTCGCCGTTCCGGGTGAGGGTCAGCGTGAGGCGGTCGCCCGGACGGTGGCTGCGGATGCGCACGATCAGCTCCGCGCCGCTGTGCACGGTCTCGCCGTCGATCGCGGTGATGACGTCGCCCTTCCTGATGCCTGCGCGGTCGCCCGGGCCGCCCTTGGTCACCTCGTCGCTGACCTGGGCGCCGTCGCCGCGGTACTGCATGTTGATGCCGACGCCGATGACCGGGTGGGTGGCCTTGCCGGTGCTGATCAGCTCTTCGGCGACCAGCTTGGCCTGGTTGATCGGGATGGAGAAGCCGAGGCCGATACTGCCGCCCTGGCTGCTGCCGCCGAAGGGGTCGGAGCCGGAGTCGGCCGAACGGATGGCGCTGTTGATGCCGATGACCAGCCCGCCCGCGTCGACCAGGGGACCGCCGGAGTTTCCGGGGTTGATGGGGGCGTCGGTCTGGAGGGCGTCGACATAGCTGACGTCGGTGCCGTCGGTCTGGCCGCCCGCGGTGATGGGGCGGTGGGTGGCGCTGATGATGCCGGAGGTGACCGTGCCCTCCAGGTCGTAGGGGGCGCCGATGGCCACGACGGGGTCGCCGACCCGGACCGCGTCGGAGTCGCCGAGGGCGAGCGGGCGCAGGCCGGTGACCCCGGAGACCTTGATGACGGCGAGGTCGTAGCCGCTGTCCCGGCCGGTGACCTCGGCGTTCTTGATGACCTGGCCGTTGTTGAAGGTCACCGAGATGCCGCCGCTCGTGGCGGACTCCACGACGTGGTTGTTGGTGAGGATATGGCCCTGGCCGTCGAGCACGAAGCCGGTGCCGGTGGCCTCGCCGCTGTCGGTCTTGACGTGCATGTAGACCACCCCGGGCAGCGTCCTGGCGGCGATGCCCGCGATGCTGTCCGGCGCCCGTTCCGCCGGCCCGGCGGACGCGGAGGCGGTCGCCTGGGGCAGACTCACCCGGCTCCCCCCGTCGCCGTTGTGCGACCGTACGTACCCTCCGGCGGCCCCGCCCAGCACCCCGGCCGCCAGGGCGACCGCCACCAGCCCGACGACCGTCCGGCCCCGCCCCCGCCCCGGTCCGGGGGAGGGCGACGGCTCGGGCGGCGTCCAGGGGTCGTACGCCTGCCAGTGGCCGACGGACAGCGGCTGCACGGGCGGCGCGGACGCCCAGGGGCCGGGCGGGCCGTAGGGCGGGGTGTCGTACGGATCCGGGGTGTGGCGCGGGACGGGCGACAGTGCCGCCGGTACGGGCTCCGGCGCGGCCTCCACGGGCTCGGGGGCCGCCGCTGCGGGCTCGGGCGTCACCGGGGGTGCCGTGGGCTCGGGACCCGGCCCTGTGGTCGGGTCCGGGCGGCTCCACCACTGCGGCCCGGCGGCCTTCCCCACGCTCATGCACTCCCCTACGACGGACGACCTGCGGACGACGACCTGCACTCACTGGGATTGAACCAGGAGTCGGCGCCGCCCGCAGCCGTCGGTCAGGGGGTGGCCGAGGCGCTGCCCAGCAGCGGGAGCGGGGAGTCCAGCAGTGCGGGCACGGTGTACGTGGCCGAGGGGGTCGGGCTGGCGGAGGAGGTCGCGCGGGCGTCCTTCCCGGGGGTCGTGGTGACCAGTTCCCCGGTGTCCGGCAGCACCAGCGGGCGGGCCACCGACACCACGGGGGTGCTCGCGACCCCCGGCGAGGCCGGACCGGCCGCCGAGGCCGACGGGGAAACCGATGGAACAGGATCGGAAACCGGGCTGACCGCATCCCCGGCCTGCCCCCGCGTGCCGCGCACGCCCCGCACATCGGCGACATCGGAGGCCCGTGCGCTCAGCGGCGTCACCGCCGAGCCCGGGTCGTCCGAGCCGGTGTCGGCCATGCCTTCGAGCGGCAGCGCGCCACCGAGGGCGATCGCCGCCATGGAGAAGGCACCGGCCGCCGCGAAGGCGAAGCGCCGGCCGCGCCTGGCGTTCCCGGGCCGCTCGACCTCATGTATGCGGAAGCCGCTGGTCGGCTCGGGCGCCGGGATGAAGCCGTCGCGGCGCCTGCCGAAGACATTGCCGCTGAGCCGCTGGCCGCCGAGGCTGGTCGCCTCGATCACGCCGTCGTGCCCGGCGTCCTTGTCACCGCCGCCGTTGCCGCCACTGCTGCCGTGGTCGTCACCGCCGGGCAGTCCCTGCAGGCGGGCCAGCAGGCCGGCGGACAGGGCGGGCGGGGCCGAGGCAGCCACCGCGTTCTTCAACTGCCGCTGCTCGTTCGCGGCCGCTTTGCAGCCCGGGCAGGTGGCGAGGTGCGCGAGCACCCGCTCCCGGGCGTCATCGTGCAGCTCTCCATCGACAAAGGCGGCGAGGCGGTCGCCGAGGTGCTGTTCGGCAGGCGTGAGGTGCTCGCCGGTCCCGTTCACGTTCTCCCGCCCTCCAGGCCCGGCTGGTGGGTCGCGAGGGCCGGCGCCTGCCCGGGGCGGGCGGCGGGGGCGCGGTGCTCCAGCGCCTTGCGCAGGTGCGAGCGGCCGCGGTGGATCCGGCTGCGTACGGTGCCGAGCTTCACGCCGAGCGTCGCCGCGATCTCCTCGTACGAAAGGCCCTCGATGTCACAGAGCACGACGGCGGCACGGAACTCCGGCGCAAGGGTGTCAAGCGCCTGCTGCACGTCGGCGTCGAAATGGGTGTCCGCGAAGTGCTGGGCGGGTGAGGGCTCGCGACTGGGCAGCCGCTCCGCCGCGTCGTCGCCGAGCGCGTCGAAACGGATCCGCTGACGGCGGCGCACCATGTCCAGGAAGAGATTGGTGGTGATGCGGTGCAGCCAGCCCTCGAAGGTGCCCGGCGTGTACGTCGACAGCGAACGGAAGACCCGGACGAAGACCTCCTGCGTCAGGTCCTCGGCGTCGTGCTGGTTACCCGTCAGGCGGTACGCGAGGCGGTAGACCCGTGCGCTGTGGGTGCTGACGATCTCCTCCCACGAGGGAGGGGTCCATGCCTGTCCGTCCCCGTCGGTGGCGAAAGTCGCGGTCGTAGACGCGGTCGCGGTCTCGGAGTCGTCAGTGGACGGACGGTCGTCAGCAGTATTGGTCACGGATTTCGGCTCGCCGGCCGACCTGCGGAAGCGCTTCAGCACTCCCCGGTCCTCCGCCGTAGCCGCACCTCCCCTGTCGGCTCTGGTGGTCTCCAGTAGAGCCCCTACCATATCCACCTCGCCCGTTAGCTCCGGATAAGGGCGATGCATGCGACCGCCCCCTGCTTTTTCTGCTACGTATCACTGCCTCTAACGCGCAGTCCCATCTGCGGGTTCCCGACGGCAGCGGATACAGTCGCCAACGCGAGCACACGCGATACGGGGACAGCACGGGGACAGGGAGAGGGCGATTACCGGCAACCGGCAGGCGAGCTGGGCGTTCGCGGACGCCTTCGTCGCCGAGGACGACGCGCTGATACGCGCCCGCGCCCGTGCCCGTGAGGCCGGAATGCGGGTCGTCTCTCCCGGCACCGGCGCGGCCCTGCGGCTGCTCGCCGCCACCGCGGACGCCAAGGCCGTCGTGGAGATCGGCACCGGCACCGGCGTCTCCGGCATCCATCTGCTGCACGGCATGCGCCCCGACGGCGTCCTCACCACCGTCGACTCCGAACCCGACCGCCAACAGCTCGCCCGCGCCGCCTACCGCGAGGCCGGCTTCGCCACGAATCGCGCCCGCTTCATCCCCGGACGGGCCCTCGACGTCCTGCCGCGCCTCGCCGACGGCGGCTACGACCTCGTCTTCTGCGACGGCGACCGCCTCGAATACCCCGAGTACCTAGCCGAATCGTTGCGTCTGCTCCGTCCGGGTGGCCTGGTCTGCTTCGAGGGCACCTTCGCCCAGGGCCGCGCCATGGACGCCGCCCACCAGGAGCCGGAAGTCGTACGCCTCCGCGAGCTCATGCGCTCCGTACGCGACCACTCCGCCCTGGCCCCGGTCCTGCTCCCCACGGACGACGGCCTGCTGTGCGCGGTGCGCCGGGGCTGAAAAGCCGACGGCTCCCGGCTGCACGTGTTTACGCACAGCCGGGAGCCGCGAGGAATTCGGTTCGCCGGTGTCAGGCGATGGCCTTCTTCAGCGCCTCTCCGAGCGCATCCGCCTCGTCGGGTGTCAGCTCGACGACAAGCCGTCCGCCGCCCTCGAGCGGAACTCGCATGATGATGCTCCGCCCCTCCTTGGTCACCTCGAGCGGGCCATCACCCGTCCGCGGCTTCATGGCCGCCATGCTCGTTCCCCTTCCTGAAACCAGCTTCCGCAACCGGGGGCCAGGCGCCACCGGACTCGAACACATTGGTTCTCGGCCATTATCCCGCATCGTGTGACCCGATGACCAACGTCGGTTCCCATCCGTTCGAGAACCGGGTCCCCCAAAACCGTGCATTTCGGTGATCACGATTGACGCACGTCACAAGTTCTCCGGCCGTACTCCCGTATTCGCCCCCGGTGATCTCCGGCATGCTGACCCTCGTACGTGAGCCGCGACGAAGGGAATGACGACCGAGATGGCCGACACCGTGCTGTACGAAGTGAGCGACGGGCTCGCCACGATCACCCTGAACCGGCCGGACGCGATGAACGCGCTCAATATCGAGACCAAGATCGCCCTGCGGGACACGCTGCGGGCGGCGGCCGAGGACACGGCGGTGCGGGCGGTACTGCTCACGGCGACCGGGCGGGCCTTCTGCGTCGGGCAGGACCTCAAGGAGCACGTCGGCCTGCTGGCCCAGGAGGACGGCAAGCAGGTCATGACGACCGTGCGCGAGCACTACAACCCCATCGTCACCGCCATCACCACCATGCCGAAGCCGGTCGTCGCCGGGGTCAACGGGGTCGCGGCCGGCGCGGGCGCCGGATTCGCCTTCGCCGCCGACTACCGGGTCGTCGCCGAGACGGCGTCCTTCAACACCTCCTTCGCCGGCGTCGCCCTGACCGCCGACTCCGGCGCGTCCTGGACCCTGCCGCGCCTGGTCGGTCCCGGCCGCGCGGCTGACCTGCTCTTCTTCCCGCGTACGATCCCGGCTGCCGAAGCCCTGGAGCTGGGCATCGCCAACCGGGTCGTACCGGCCGAGGAACTGCCGGCCGAGGCGGCCGCCGTGGCACGGACACTCGCGGAGGGCCCGACGGTCGCGTACGCGGCGATCAAGGCGTCGCTGGCCTACGGCGCGGGCCACTCGCTCGCGGAGACCCTGGAGAAGGAGGACGAGCTGCAGAGCCTGGCCGGCGACTCCGAGGACCACCGCATCGCCGTGGCCGCCTTCCTGAAGAAGGAGCGCCCCCGCTACGTCGGCCGCTGAAGCCGGACGGAGTCCGGCACAGCCGCTCGAAGCCAGCGAAGCGCCCGCGAGAACGGCATCGAGAAACGAGCCCACCGCATCGCCGTGGCCGCCTTCCTGAAGAAGGAGCGCCCCCGCTACGTCGGCCGCTGAAGCCGGACGGAGTCCGGCACAGCCGCTCGAAGCCAGCGAAGCGCCCGCGCTACGTCGGACGCTGGCGGGCGTGGCAGTCCGCCAGGTGGTCGTTGACCAGACCGCAGGCCTGCATCAGGGCGTAGGCGGTGGTGGGGCCGACGAAGCGGAAGCCGCGCTTTTTGAGGTCCTTGGCCAGGGCCGTGGACTCCGGGCTGACGGCCGGGATGTCGTCGAGGGTGCGGGGGACGGGGCGGGTGGCCGGATCCGGGGCGTAGGACCAGATGAGGGCGTCGAGGCCGCCGTCGTAGGCCTCGCGCAGCGCCTGCAGGGCGCGGGCGTTGGCGATGGTGGCGTCGATCTTGGCGCGGTTGCGGATGATGCCGGCGTCCGCGAGCAGCCGCTCGCGGTCGGTGTCGGTGAAGGCCGCGACCTCGTCCGGCTCGAAGCCGTGGAAGGCCTTCCGGAAGCCCTCGCGGCGTCGCAGGATCGTGATCCACGACAGTCCGGACTGGAAGGCCTCCAGGCACACCCGCTCGAAGAGCGCGTCCTCTCCGTGCACCGGGCGGCCCCACTCGGTGTCGTGGTACGCCACGTAGTCCTCGGTGGACAGCCCCCAGGGGCACCGCAGCAGCCCGTCCGGCCCGGCGACGGCGCCCCGGGACGGCAGCGGCTGCGGCTGCGGCTGCTCAGCCATGAGAGCCATGCGGCGCCTGGCCGTTCTCCGGCTCCTTGAGCAGGGACGGCGTGCCGAGCGCGGAGGCCTGCGCCCCGGCCCGCTCGGCCTCCAGCTCGGCGATCCGGGCGTCCCGCTCGGCCAGTTCGGCCCCGAGCCGGTCCAGCACCTCGTCCACGTCCACCATGCGGTAGCCCCGTACGGCCACCGGCAGCCTCAGGTGGTCGATGTCGGCGCGCTCCACCGGGCGCTCCCCCGGCAGCCGGTCGTCCAGCCGGTCGGGCTCCACATCGCGCAGCACCCCGCCGTCGCCCAGCACGGCGAGTGCCACCGCGGCGACCACCGCGACCAGGGCGATGAGCATGAACCAGAACAAGACGATCTCCCGGTGGTCCGGACGGACGTGTACGCCACGATCGTGCCACGCCGCGCTGTGATTCGGCAGCGACAGTCAGGGCCCGACTCCCACCGCCCGTCTCGCACTGCTCAGCGACTAGGGTCGCTGGCAGGCCACTCGGCGGCCACTTCGAGGAGGACTGCGTAATGCTACGGCTGGGGACACGGGAATTCGCCCCGCACGAGCCCGTGATCATGGCGATCGTGAATCGTACGCCGGACTCGTTCTACGACCAGGGCGCGACGTTCACCGACGACCCCGCCCTGGAGCGCGTGGCGCAGGCGGTGGCGGAAGGCGCCGCCATCATCGACATCGGCGGGGTGAAGGCCGGTCCCGGCGAGGAGGTGTCGGCCGAGGAGGAGATCCGCAGGACGGTCGCCTTCGTCGCGGAGGTGCGGCGGCGGCACCCGGACGTCGTGATCAGCGTCGACACCTGGCGGCACGAGGTCGGCGAGGCCGCCTGCGAGGCCGGCGCGGACCTGCTCAACGACGCGTGGGGCGGCGTCGACCCGAAGCTCGCCGAGGTCGCGGCGCGGTACGGGGCCGGCCTGGTCTGTACGCACGCCGGCGGCGCGGAGCCGCGGACCCGGCCGCACCGGGTCGCGTACGCGGACGTCATGGCCGACATCCTCGAGGTGACCGTCGGCCTGGCCGAGCGCGCCGCCGGGCTCGGCGTTCGCCGCGACGCGATCCTCATCGACCCGGGGCACGACTTCGGCAAGAACACCCGACACTCGCTGGAGGCGACCCGGCGGCTGCCCGAAATGGCGGCGACGGGGTGGCCGGTGCTCGTTTCCCTGTCCAACAAGGACTTCGTCGGCGAGACGCTCGACCGGCCGGTCAAGGAGCGGCTGATCGGGACCCTCGCGACGACGGCGGTGTCGGCGTGGCTCGGGGCGCAGGTGTATCGCGTGCACGAGGTGGCGGAGACGCGGCAGGTGCTCGAGATGGTGGCCGCGATCGCCGGCCACCGCGCGCCCGCGGTGGCCCGGCGCGGCCTCGCCTAGCCCGGCAGCCTCGCGTGACCCGGGGCTCCGCCCCGGACCCGGCCACCGGCTTCAGGCCGCCAACGCGCCCCCGGACACCCACCGTCGCGGTGCGCGACCGTCGCCGGGTGCGGCCCGGTTGGGCCAGCCTCCCCCAAAGCTTCCTTTGGGAGGTGCCCCCACCCCCAGCCTTCGGCCGGGGGGACCCCCACCTCGCTTCGCTCGCCTCAGGCGGACGGCCTACCCCCAACCTTTACGTTGCGGCTTCCTTCGTCATCAGGGCGACCGCTTCTTCCACGTCGTCCGTGAGATGCACGAGCTCCAGGTCGATCGCGGAGGCCTTGCCGCCGTCGACGACGGTGTGGCGGACCCAGTCGATGAGGCCCTGCCAGTAGGAGGTGCCGAAGAGGACGATGGGGAAGCGGGTGACCTTGCGGGTCTGGACGAGGGTGAGGGCCTCGAAGAGCTCGTCGAGGGTGCCGAAGCCGCCGGGGAGGACGATGAAGCCGGAGGCGTACTTCACGAACATCGTCTTGCGGACGAAGAAATAGCGGAAGTTGACGCCTATGTCGACGTAGGGGTTGAGCCCCTGCTCGAAGGGCAGCTCGATGCCGAGCCCGACCGAGATCCCGCCGCCCTCGACGGCGCCGCGGTTGGCGGCCTCCATGGAGCCGGGGCCGCCGCCGGTGATGACGCCGAAGCCGGCTTCGGCCAGGGCGCGGCCGATTCCGACGCCGGCCTCGTAGTCGGGGGAGCCGGGCTGGGTGCGGGCGGAGCCGAAGACGCTGACGGCGGGGCCGAGTTCGGCGAGGGCGCCGAAGCCTTCGACGAACTCGGACTGGATCCGCATGACCCGCCAGGGGTCACCGTGGACCCAGTCCGACGGCCCCCGGGTGTCCAGCAGACGCTGGTCCGTCGTGGACGGCTGCACCTGGCCCCTGCGGCGTACGACGGGGCCCGTCTGCCGCTCCGGCCACGCCTGGCCGTGAGTGCGGCCCTGGGCCGCCGCGTTCTCCGCTACCGCGGCATCTTCCGCGTCTGAGCTGCTCATGTCGCGCTCCTTCCGCTGCGGATCGTGCCGCCAGGGTACGCACGGCGTATGGGGGTGGATCAAGAACGCGCCGTTTAATTGCGCGTTACGTACACGCGGCTAGGAGAGCCACGCCTTCAGCTTCTCCTCGGCTTCCAGCACCGCCGCGACCGCGACGTGCTCCTCGCGGGTGTGGGCCAGCTTGGGGTCCCCGGGGCCGTAGTTGACGGCGGGCACACCGAGCGCGGAGAAGCGGGCGACGTCGGTCCAGCCGTACTTGGGGGCCGGTTCCAGGCCGAGGGCGTCGACGAAGGCCACGGCGGAGGGGTGCGACAGGCCGGGGAGGGCGCCGGGGGCGCTGTCGGTGAGCACGACGTCGTAGCCGTCGAAGACCTCGCGGAGGTGGGCCAGCGCCTCCTCTTCCGAACGGCTGGGCGCGAAGCGGTAGTTGACGGTCACCGCGCAGGAGTCCGGGATGACGTTGGTGGCGTGGCCGCCCTCGATCAGGACCGCGTTCAGCCCCTCGCGGTAGACCAGGCCGTCGACGGGCACCTGGCGCGGTTCGTACGCGGCGAGCCGGGCCAGGATCGGCGCGGCCTTGTGGATGGCGTTCTCGCCGAGCCAGGCGCGCGCGGAGTGGGCACGCCGGCCCTTCGTCTCCACCCGCACCCGCATGGTGCCCTGGCAGCCGCCCTCGACCCCGCCGTCGCTGGGCTCGAGCAGCACCGCGAAGTCCCCGGTCAGCCAGTCCGGGTGCTTCTCGGCCAGCCGCTTCAGGCCGTTGAACTCCGCCGCGATCTCCTCGGCGTCGTAGAAGACGTACGTGACGTCGCGGTTCGGGGCGGGGAGCGTGGCGGCGAGCCGCAGCTGCACGGCGACGCCGGACTTCATGTCCGAGGTCCCGCAGCCCCACAGGATGCCGTCGGCGTCGAGCCGGGAGGGCACGTTGTCGGCGATCGGCACGGTGTCCAGGTGGCCGGCCAGGACGACGCGCTCGGCGCGGCCGAGGTTCGTACGGGCCACGACCGAGTCGCCGTCGCGGTCGACAGTGAGGTGCGGCAGGGCACGCAGGGCCGTCTCGACGGCGTCGGCGAGGTGCTTCTCCTCCAGGCTCACGGAGGGGATGTCGACGAGCTGCGCCGTCACGGCGGCGGCGTCCTGGCTGAGGTCGAGTACGGGCTGTTCCATGCCCCCGACACTACCCACCCCTCCGGACGGCGGGCGCACAGACGGCTTGGGTACGGTGAGCGCCGTGCCGAAGCCACAGTCGACGTCAGCCAAGGGCGGCGCCCCGAAGAAGCGGGGGCGCCTCTTTCGCTTCACGACGGCGACCCTCGTCCTGATCGGGGTCGCCGGATACGCCGTGCACCACTTCACGACCAGCACGCCGCAGCAGCCCGGATGCACGGTGACGGCGGAGGGCCGCACCCTCTCGCTGGAGCCGCAGCAGGCGGCGAACGCGTCGACGATCGCCGCGGTGGCGTCGTCCCGGGATCTTCCGGAACGGGCGGTGACGATAGCCCTGGCGACGTCGATGCAGGAGTCGGGGCTGCGGAATCTGGATCACGGCGACCGGGATTCGAAAGGCCTGTTCCAGCAGCGCCCTTCGCAGGGCTGGGGCACGGCGGCGCAGATCATGGACCCGGTGCACGCCTCGAACGAATTCTTCGACGGTCTGGTCAAGATCCGGGGATATTCACGCCTCCCGCTCACCGTGGCCGCCCAGAAGGTGCAGAAGAGCGGCTTTCCGCAGGCGTACGCGAAGCACGAGCCGGATGCCACGCTGCTGGCCTCCGCACTGACCGGCCGGGTGTCGGCCGCGCTGAGCTGCACGACCGCGTCGGGCCGTACGACGGTCACCGGCGGCGATCCGGCCGCCGTACGGGCCCGGCTCACCCGGGAGTTCGGCTCGCGGGTGACGCCCAAGGCCCTGGCGGCGGCGACTCACGCGGTCGCCGTGCCGTCGGCCGCGCCGGGCAACGAGGCGCAGGGCGCCGGGCAGCAGCGCGGCTGGGAGCTGGCGCAGTGGGCGGTGGCCCACGCGCATGAGCTGAAGGTCGAGAAGGTCAGTTTCCGGGACCGTGAATGGCGGGCGTCGGATTCCGCCAAGGGCTGGCAGAAGGCGAGCACGCGGACGGGGTCCCTGACCGCCGCCGGGGACGTCACCATCACCGTCGCTCAATAGTGCGGGCATTCACCCTCAGGGGGATGACTGATAGGGCAAAACCATCAGATGTGAAACCACTTCACGACCCGCGGAAATCCCTTGTGGATCAAGGGATGTGACGTTTCATCGCCGCATAGTGAGGTGTCCGGATGGTCCTGGTTTACTCGAAACCCGAAAGAGCCCGCATTACTAACTCTTTGCCTCGAACGGCCGCAACCTTACGGCTTCTCACGCGGTAGTCACGGCGTCCGCCCCGCGGACATGTCACGTCGTCTCTCCGTAAAAGGAGCACCATGTCCCTCCCCCTCACGCGTCGGATCGCCCGGGCCGCCCTGCTCGTCGGCGCGGCAGCCGCTCCTCTGGTCGGCGCGGGTGCCGCGTCCGCCGCAGAGCTGCCGCAGGCCGCCGACCTGGGTGGACTGACCAGCCTGGACAAGACCGCCGACCTCAGCCACACCGTGGACGGCGTCACCAAGAAGGCCGGCGCGGTGGCGTCCGTTCAGCAGGCGCTGCCCGACCCGGGGAAGACCCTCAGCGATACCGCCAACACCGCCACGCCGGTCGCCAAGAAGGCCGCGGTGCAGACGGCCGGCGCCCTCAAGGGCGCCACCTCCGGCGTCACCAAGGCCGCCAAGGGTTCAGACAAGGCGGGCCCGCTGGGCGCCCTGCCCGTGAGCCAGCTTCCCGTGGGCCAGCTGCCGCTCGCCGGTGGCCTCCCGATCGGCGGCTGACCCCCCACAGCCGCACCGAGGGCCCGGATGGCTTCCGCTCTCCGGGCCCTCGGCCTTGGGTCGTCCGCCCTTGCGTCACCGCCTACTTGAGGCGGCGCACCGCTTCGTCCACCCGCTCGTCGGTCGCGGTGAAGGCGATGCGTACGTGGTTGTCGCCCGCCGGGCCGTAGAAGTCGCCGGGGGCCACCAGGATGCCGAGCTCGGCCAGTTCGCCGACGGTGTCCCAGCAGGACTCCCCCCGGGTCGCCCACAGGTAGAGGCTGGCCTCGCTGTGCTCGATCCGGAAGCCCGCGCCCTCGAAGGCGGCACGCAGGGCGGCCCGGCGGCGGCCGTAGCGCTCGCGCTGCAGGGCCACGTGCCCGTCGTCGCCGAGCGCCGCGATCGTGGCGGTCTGCACCGGGGCGGGCACGATCATCCCGCCGTGCTTGCGGATCTGCAGCAGCTCGCCCAGCACACCCGGGTCGCCGAGCAGGAAGGCGGCCCGGTAGCCGGCCAGGTTGGACCGCTTGGAGAGCGAGTGGACGGCCACGATGCCCTCGTACGACCCGCCGGAGATCTCCGGGTGCAGTACGGAGACCGGGTCGGCCTCCCAGCCCAGTTCCAGGTAGCACTCGTCGCTGAACAGCAGTACGCCGTGCTCGCGCGCCCAGGCCACAGCGGTGCGCAGCTCGTCCGTGCTCAGGACGCGACCGGTGGGGTTGGAGGGGCTGTTGAGCCACAGCAGCTTCAGGCCCGCCGGGTCGAGCTCCGTCGGGTCGTCGTACACGACGGGTTCGGCGCCCGCGAGCCGCGCGCCGACCTCGTACGTCGGGTAGGCGAGGCGCGGGTAGGCGACCCGGTCGCCGGGGCCGAGGCCCAGCTGCGTCGGGAGCCAGGCGACCAGTTCCTTGGAGCCGATCACCGGCAGCACGTTGGTGTCGCCGAGCCCCTGCGCGCCCAGGCGGCGTGCGGCCCAGCCGGTGATCGCGGCACGCAGCGCCGCCGTGCCCCACACCGTGGGGTACCCGGGACTGTCCGCGGCCGCCGCCAGGGCGTCCTGGACGATCTCCGGGACCGGGTCCACGGGGGTGCCCACCGACAGGTCGACCACGCCGCCCGCGTGCGCGGTGGCCTGAGCCTTGTACGGTTCGAGCCGATCCCAGGGGAAGACCGGGAGGCGGGCGGAGACTGGCGGCACGGCGGCGCTCTCTTTCAGCAATACGACGGGACCCGCACGGCAGGGTGCGCCATGCGGGACCCTTTGCGGCTCTTCTTGTTTCTTAATCAGCCGTTCTGCGGAGGCAGGGCGGCGATGAACGGGTGGTCACGCTCGATCAGCCCGAGCTTGGAGGCACCACCGGGCGAGCCGAGCTCGTCGAAGAACTCGACATTCGCCTTGTAGTAGTCCTTCCACTCCTCCGGTGTGTCGTCCTCGTAGAAGATGGCCTCCACCGGGCAGACCGGCTCACAGGCGCCACAGTCGACGCATTCGTCCGGGTGGATGTACAAGGACCGGGAGCCCTCGTAAATGCAGTCGACGGGGCACTCCTCGATGCACGCCTTGTCCTTGACGTCCACACAAGGCTGCGCGATGACGTAGGTCACGCTGTCGTTCCTCCTCGATCAGGGCCATTCGCGCGGGAGCGCGGCGTCGTCGATGCCCGCCCCTAGTATCTCCGTTCCTGGGCATCAGACGAACAGGAGGGGCCGCCATGAGCATGGATTTCGCCGCTGGAGGACGGCCTGAACTACGCCTTACCGGATCTGACGTGGGCAAACGGGTCTCTGTGCGGCGGATTGCAGAGGTTGTGGCGGGCCGCCCGGTGTTCCGCGACGCGGTCGGGGTTCTCACATCGTGGAACGACGGAGTGCTCATCGTCACCCGCCGGACCGGCGAGGCCGTCCACATCGCGGAATCCTCGGTCGTGGCCGGCAAGGTCGTCTCCGACGCTCCCCTGCGGCGCGGCGTCCGCGCCCCCCGCGCCACCGCGCGGGAACTCCAGGAGATCGCCTCGCGCGACTGGCCCGCCCAGGAGACCGAACGGCTCGGCGACTGGATCCTGCGGGCCGCCGGTGGCTTCACCCGGCGGGCCAACTCGGTGCTGCCGTTCGGCGACCCCGGCATACCCGTCGCGGCCGCCGCCGGGCGGATCGTGGAGTGGTACGCGGCCCGGGGCCTGCCCGGCTGCGTCCAGGTCACCGAAGAACGGCTGGACGGCGAGCTGGCCGCCCTCGGCTGGACGAAGGAGGCCGAGGCCCTGCTGCGTACGGCGCCGCTGCCGCCGCTGGCGAACCTGCCCGGCGCGGAGCGCGTACGGCTGTCGCGGGAGGTCGACGCGGACTGGATGGCGCGCTATCACCGGACGGGCGCGCTGGGTGAGGAGGCGGTCGAGGTCCTCACCGGCGGGCCGTCGGTGTGGTTCGCGACGGTGCCGGGCGCCGAGGGGCCCGCGGCCATCGGGCGCTGCGTGGTGGACGGGGCCTGGGCGTTGTTCGGGGCGGTCGAGGTCGATCCGGCATCGCGGCGGCAGGGGCTGGCCACGGCGGTGATGGCGGCGCTGGCACTGCGGGCGGTGGCGGAGGGCGCCTCCGGCGCGTATCTGCAGGTCGAGGCGGACAACGAGGGCGCGCGGAGCATGTACGACCGGCTGGGCTTCACAACGCACCACGCTTACCACTACCGACGCGCGCCGAAGGGGTAAATCACCTCTATGGCCATGGACGACACCGTGAGGCAGCGGTTCGCGGAGGCGGCGCGCGAGGAGCGGCCCGACCTCGCCGCGCTGTGCCTGCTCGTCGGCGCCGAGGCCGACCCGGCGCTCGGCGAGGCCGGAATCGACGCCGCCCAGATCGAGCTCGACCGGCTGGCCGGACTCGTTCCGTACGGCCTCGTACGGCCCCTGGACTGGGCGCAGGCCACCGCCGAGCTGCTCGGCGCCCGCAACGGCTTCCACGGCACCCCGGCGGACTACCGGCGGCTGGAGTCCTCACTGCTGCCGGAGGTGCTGCGCAGGCGGCGGGGCCTGCCGATCCTGCTGTCCGTCGTCTGGATCGAGGTGGCCCGCCGGGCCGGCGCCCCGGTCTACGGTGTCGCCCTGCCGGGTCACTTCGTCGTCGGCTTCGGCGACCCCGGGGGCTCCTTCGTCCTCGCCGACCCCTTCAGCGGCGGGCGGGTCCTGGGCGACGACGACGTGAGCCTGCTCGTCGCCGGGGCGACAGGCGCCCCGCCGTCCGCCGCGATGCTCACCCCGGCCGACCCCCTGGACATCGTCCTGCGGATCCTCAACAACATCCGGGCCTGGGCCTCCGCCCGCCCCGAACACCTCCGCGTCCAGCTCTGGGCCGCCGAGCTCTCGCTGCTCCTCCCCCGGCATCCGGCCCGCCTGCGGTACGAGCACGCCCAACTGCTCGTGCGCGCCGGTGACTTCGCGGGCGGCGCGGCCGAGATGGACGCCTACGCGGACGTCGTCGCCGAGGTCGAGCCCGCGTCGGCCGCCGCCATCCGGGGACAGGCCCGGGCGGCCCGGGCGCTGCTGAACTGACGGCAGCTGAGCCCCGGAACGCCGGACGGAGTTCGGCGCAGCCGCCCCGAAGCAAGCGAAGCGCCCGCGAGGGCGGCGTGAAGAATCAGAGCCAGCCGCGCTCGCGGGCGATGCGTACCGCCTCGGCGCGGTTGCGGGCGGCCGTCTTCTGGATGGCGGTGGACAGGTAGTTGCGTACGGTGCCCTCCGACAGGTGCAGCGCCCTCGCGATGTCGGCGTTGGCGCAGCCGTCCGCCGCCGCCCGAAGTACGTCCCGCTCGCGCGGGGTCAGCGGATCCGCGCCCTCCGCGAGGGCGGCGGCGGCCAGGGCCGGGTCGATGACCCGCTCGCCGCGCAGCACGCGCCGTACGGCGTCGGCGAGTTGCGCGGCCGGGGCGTCCTTGACCAGGAAGGCGTCGGCGCCGGACTCCATGGCCCGGCGCAGGTAGCCGGGGCGGCCGAAGGTGGTCACGATGACGATCCGTACGCCCGGCAGGGCCTTGCGGAGCGCGGCCGCGGCGTCCAGACCCGTCATGCCGGGCATCTCGATGTCGAGCAGGGCGACATCGGCATCGCTGTCGCGGGCGGCGGCGATGACCTCGTCGCCCCGGCCCACCTGGGCGACGACCTCGATGTCCTCCTCGAGGCCGAGGAGTGTGGCGAGTGCCTCCCGCACCATCGACTGGTCCTCAGCGAGCAGCACCCTGATCATGCGGTGCAGCGTAGCCGTTGAGGCGCAGCGGCACCCAGGCGTACAGCGTGAAGCCGCCACCGGCCGCGGAGGAGGTGCTGAGGCGGCCGCCCGCCAGGAGCAGCCGCTCGTCGAGCCCGGTGAGGCCGTGGCCGGGGCGGTGTCCCGGGTCGGGGCCGCGGCCGTCGTCGCTGACGGTCAGGCCGAACTCGTCGCCGTCCTCCGCGAGGGCCAGACGGCAGCGGGTGGCGTCGCTGTGCCGTACGACGTTGGTCACCGCCTCGCGCAGCGCCCAGGCCAGGGCGGCCTCGTCGTCGGGCGCGAGCCGGTCGTGGCCGGTCCACTGCACCGGGTCGAAGTCGGCCTCGATGCCGGCGGCGCGCAGGGCGGCCGAGGCGCCGGCCAGTTCGACGGCGAGGGTGGGGCGCCGGTAGCCGCCGACGGCCTCCCGGACGTCGACGAGGGCCTGCCGGCTGACCCGCTCGATGTCGGCGACCTGGACGGCCGCGTCGTCGGGCCGCTCGGGGAGCATGCGGCCGGCCAGTTCGCTCTTGAGGGTGATCAGGGAGAGCGAGTGGCCGAGCAGGTCGTGCAGGTCACGGGCGAGCCGCAGCCGCTCCTCGTTCGCGGCCAGGTGCGCGATCGTCTCCCGCGCCTCCCGCAACGCCCGCATCGTGCTGACCAGTTGCCGGATCCCGACCATCGCGAAGCCGCCGAGGAAGCAGGGAATGCCGAGCGGTACGAGGAGGTCCGACCCGGCATGGACCAGGGCGCCGGTGCCGAACAGCAGGCCCGTGACGACGGCGATGGCCCAGCGGGAGCGGTCCGGCTGGAGGACGGCCCCGCAGGCGATGGCCGTGTAGACGAAGAGCACCAGCCAGGAATCGCCGAAGGCGAGCGGGAGACCCACGGCGAGCACGCCGAGCATGAGCAGAGTGCCATGGACCCAGCGCGGCTGGTCGGGCTGGTTGGTGCGGAGGAAGACCAGAGCGAAGTAGGCGAGGACGAAGACGGTGAGACCGGTCCAGCCCAGGAACAGCGCGGCCGGGCCATGGTGGCCGTCGGCGAGATCCGAGATCGGCGACCCGAGGTAGAGCATCCACATGCCGATCCAGAGCAGCTTCACCACCGCTTGGCGGCGGTTCTCCGGGGCCTGCCCCATGGCCGACATCGGGTCGGCCCGCGGGACCTCCGCCGCGCCACGCCAGGGCGGCCACGGCGGCCAGCTGTGCTTCCGTACAGGCATGACTCTCCCTTACGCCTTCGCCGTGTCCTTGCGGTACATCCAAGCCGCCCCGCCCGCGAAGAGTACGAGGTAGACGGCCAGCACCGCGATGTCCTTCAGATGCGGCGCACTGCCGAACTCGATGGCCTGGCCCAGCGCCGCGTACGGCCGCGCCGGCAGATACTCGGCGACGGTCTGCAGCCAGTCCGGGAAGAGGGTGAAGGGCGCCCACAGGCCGCCCAGCGCCGCGAGCACGAAGTACGCGATCATCGCGATCGGGCGCGCCACGTCGGCGGTGGCCACGTACCCGATGGCCACGCCCAGCGCGGCGAAGACGAAGCTGCCCGCCCAGCTGCAGAGCAGGATCCCGGCCCACTGCCAGGCGTCGAGCCGCACCTGCTTCACGGTCGCCGCGACCAGCATGACGAGGATGATCGACGGCAGGCTGATGGTGGCGGCGGAGGCGATCTTCGCGGTGACGTAGCCGCGCCCGGGCAGCGCGGTGAGGCGCAGTTGCCGCACCCAGCCCTTCTCGCGTTCGCGGGCGATCCGTTCGGCGTTGCCCAGGAGCACGGCGGTCATCGCGCCGAAGGCGCACATCGCGACCATGTAGTACGCGACGACCGTGATGCCGAGGCCGTCGAGCTTCGTGTGCGCGTCCTGGCCCGCCGTCAGGAGCAGGAAGAGCACGGGAGGGTAGATCACCGAGAAGAACATGAACTTCCGGTTGCGCAGCACGCGCAGGATCTCCAGCTTGATCAGGGTCTTCATCGGTTGGCCGCTTCCTCTTCCGCGGTGATGGCCAGGAACGCCTGCTCCAGGCCGAGTCCGGCGACTTCCAGATTGCGGGGGTACAGGCCCGCCGCGTAGACGGCGTGGACGGTGGCGTCCGCGTCGGTGGACCGGATCCGGACCGTACGGCCGGAGATCTCCAGCCCGGCCAGGTGCGGCAGCGCCTGGAGCGCGGCCTCGTGCGTTGCTCCGCTGCTCGGGCTGTCCGGGGCTTCCAGGTCGTCCAGGTCGTCCAGGTCGAAGACGATCCGCCGGGCGCCGGCCCGCGCCTTGATCTCGGCGGCCGTTCCGTCGGCCAGCAGCCGGCCCCGGTGCATCACCAGGACGCGGTCGGCGATCGCGTCCGCCTCCTCCAGGTAATGCGTGGCGAAAAGCACCGTCCGGCCCTCCGCGGCCTGCGCCCGCATGGTCGCCCAGAAGGCCTGCCGGGCCGACACATCCATCCCCGTCGTCGGCTCGTCCAGCACGATCAGGTCATTCGCCCCCGCCGTCGCCAGCGCGAAGCGGACCCGCTGCTCCTGGCCCCCCGACAGCTTGTTGACCTTCCGGCCCGCGATCTCCGTGAGGTCCGCGGTGGCCAGCACCTGGTCCACGGGGTGCGCGCGCGGATGCAGGTCGCACGCCAGCTGGATGATTTCGCGTACGGTCACGTCCTCCATCAGGCCGCCGCTCTGCAGCATCGCGCCGACCCTCCCCCGAGCGATCGCCTGCCGCGGGCTCCCCCCGAACAGCTCGACCGTCCCCACGTCGGGCATCCTCAGGCCCAGCAGCAGATCCAGTGCCGTCGACTTGCCCGCCCCGTTCGGGCCGAGCAGGGCCACGGTCTCCCCGGGATGGAGTTCGAGGGTGAGATCGGCGACGGCCCGTACGTCACCGAAGTTCTTGCTCACACCGTTGAAGCCGACCACGGTGGTGGTCGCTGCCGTTGTCGGCGTTGTGGACGTCTTCCCTGTCGCGGTTGCGGTCATGCGGCAAGCTTCGCCCGGCGGCGGGCGCGCGCGGCAGTGCGCGTGCTCCTGTCCTGGGGGTGACAGATGTCATGGGTGGCGGAAAGCCCGGAAGCCCGGAAGCCGGCCCCCTGGCCGGAGGAGTCGCTTCCCTCCGGCCAGGGTGGCTGCTACTGGACCTCGTTCGAAAACGTGACGGTCTTCTTCGTGGCGTCGGTGGTCTGCAGCGCCGGAAGCATCGCGCTGGCCACGTCCTGGGGGGTGACGGCCGTCTTCGAGCCGTCCCCCCGCTGGAGCAGGATCCCGTCGAAGGCGTGCCCGTACAGGCTCTTCAGGACGGTCAGGTCGATGTGCGGGGTGAGTTCGCCGTTCACGGCGACCATCGTGACGAACTTCGGCAGTGACTTCTGCGGCCCGAAGGAGATCAGGAACACTCCGCTGGAGTTCTTGAACGTGACCAGCCCCGACATCGCGGTCTTGCCGAAGCCGTTGACCGCCGCGTCGAGCTTGGCCTGGGTGACCTTGGGCTGGACGGTGGTGACCGAGAGGGGGACGGCGGTGCCGCTGCCGGTCTCCAGGCGGGTGCGGTAGGCGGCGGTGACCGTGGCGAGCGAGGCGTCGACGTTGATGGCCTGGTGGGCGCTGCCGGGGACGGCGACGGCCTTGCCGTCGACGAACTTGACCATGCCGTCGGTGCCGGTGCTGCCGCTGTTGAGCTGGTCGGAGAGGGTGTTGAGGCGGGCCCGGAGCTTTTCCTCGTCGGTGACCATGGTGGGCTCGGCCTGGCGGGTGCCGCCGAAGAGCGAGCCGATGACGGTGACGGGGTTGTAGTCGCGGTGGGCGACGCTGCTGACCGTGGCGTCTATGTCGACGTCGAGGCCGGCGGAGGAGGGCTTGATCTTCTCCTCGGTCTTGCCGACGGTGACGGTCAGCGGGGCGGTCTCGCGGTCGCCGAGTACGGAGTCGAGCGCGGCGACGGCATCGTTCCGGGACTTTCCGCCGATGTCGATGCCCAGGACGGTCGTGCCGGCCGGGACGTCGGCGTGGTCCATCAGCAGGCCGGCGCCGTACGCGAAGCCGGCCACGACGAGGAGGGCGACGCCGGCCAGGATCACCTTCGAGCGGCCCTTGGGGGCGGGCTCGTCCTGATCGGCCTCGAAACGGTACGAATCGGACCCGGGCTGCGCCGGCCTGGTGACCGGCGGCCCGGCGGGCGGCACGGCCGGGATGCCGCTGACCACGGTGTCGCCGGAGAGCCGTTCGCCCGGGAAGCCGGCCGGGGGGACCTGCATCTCGCCGGTGACCGGGCCGGCGGTGGGCCCGGCGGGCGGCTGGTAGCTCGGGAACGGCGTGCTGCCCGGGGCGCCCAGCCCGCCGGGGGTGCCCGGGAAGGGCCGGGGGGCGGGACCGGGGCCAGGACCCTGGGCGGGGCCCGGACCCGGACCGGCGGGGCCCTCGTTGAGGTACGGGATGGTGGGGCGGCGGCCCTGCGGCGGCGGACCGGCCGGGCCGGCGGCCGCGATGTCGCCGAGGCTGAGCGGCTGCGTGGCGTCGGGCGCCTGCGGGAACGGGGACGGCGCCGGAGCCGGGATCTGCTGCGTGGTCTCCGCCGGAGCCGGGAAAGCCGGAGCCGGACTCGGGGCCGGGGCCGGGGCCGGGGCCGAAGCCGGGGCCGGGGCCGACTTGCGGGGCGCGAACCAGTCGCTCGGAGGCTTCTCCGCCTCGGCGGCCGGAGCCGGGGCCGGGGCAGGCGAAGGCGCCGGGGCCGCGGCCCGTGCCGGAGCAGCCGGAGCGCCAGGCAGGGATCCCGGCGCGGGCGCGGGCGACGGGTCGCCGCCGACCGTCCAGCCGGAGGGGAGTTCCGTCGGCTCGGCCGCGGACTCCGCACCGCCGGCCCCACCGGTCGCCCCGTCGACCGGAGTACGTACGACCACCGGCGGAATCGGCCGGGACCCGGGGATGTTGATCCGTACCCGGGTGGTCAGCGTGGTCTCGGTCTTGGGCTCGTCCGTGGCAGGCGGGACGGCGTGGGCGGCGTCGTCCGCCACCTCGCCCTCGCCCGGCCGCTCCTGCGGGTGCAGCGACGGAAACGGCCTGGTCCCGTACGGCGGGGTGCCGGACGGATACGCGGCTCCGCCACGACCACCCTGCGGCCCGGGGGCAGCGCCAGGGGACGAACTGTCAGTTTCACGACTCAAAGCAGGCTCTCCCGGTTCGCTTCGCCACCCGTCACGGCCATCCGCGGGCGGCCCGGCGGCGCGCACCACCATACTGGGCTCCGCTGAGCGGGTACCCATCGTCCACCACTGAATCGGGCGACAACCGGCTTCCGTCCGGCGGTACGGCGCTACGTTGGCGCCTATCGTGCACCAGTTGATCTGCCGTCCGTGAAGCCGGGCTGGGCAAGCGTGGCGCACATCACTCCCGCCATCGCCCCGCCCAGCAGATACAGGTACGGTGCGACGCCGTTCGCGAAGAGGAAGTCGCCTTCGGGCCGGCTCGAGCTCAGGAACAGCACCGTTGCCAGCCACAGGGCCGCCGGCACGATCGCGCCCACCCGGTTCCGGGTGAGCTTCGCACCGCCCCAGAACAGCGCACCGCTGCCCGCGACGGCGAGCAGCAGCCCGCCCGGCAACCACGCGTCCTGCACCAGCGCCCCGGCCACGGCGACAACCACCCCGAGCACGGCGAGCACCGGATAGGAGACGTACCTCATACGCCCACCCCCGCGAAAAGGTCGTCCTCCGGATCGGCTCCGGCGACGCCCTGCACCAACTGGTAGTACTCGGCGCCGAAGAGCGGCTGCCCGAGGTCGTTCGACAGGGCGAAGAAGAAGCCGTCGACCGCGATCTGGCTCAGGTGGGCGCGCATCGCCGCCGTCTTGCGCCCGGCATACGCCCCCTCCTTGTCGACGACCGCGGTGTACTCGGAGTCCTCGACGACGCCCGGCAGGTCGTCCGGTGTCGCGACGCCCTCGAAGGGGGTCTCCTGACCGGCGGCCCGCAGCCGCTCGAAGCCCGCCTCGACCTCGGAGCGCGGAATGCAGTTCCAGTAGACCTTCGCGATGCCGATGCCCTCGTCCGCCGCCAGTTCGGCGGCCCGCATCGCGACCCGGTGCGCCTGGATGTGGTCGGGGTGGCCGTAGCCCCCGTTCGGGTCGTAGGTCACCAGGACCTGCGGCCGCACCTCGCGGATGACCTCGAGGAGGTGTCCGGCCGCCTCGTCGAGATCGGCCTGCCAGAAGCAGTCCGGCCGCTCGTTCTGGGGGACGCCCATCATCCCGGAGTCGCGGTAGCGCCCGGGGCCGCCGAGGAACCGGTGGTCGGTGACCCCCAGTTCGGCCATGGCGGCGGCCAGCTCCCCGATGCGGTACGGGCCGAGGGTGTCGTCCCGGTCGGGGGCGAGGTGCGCCAGCTCGGGCGGGATCACCTCGCCCTCCTCGCCGAGGGTGCAGGTCACGAGTGTCACGTGGGCGCCCTCGGCCGCGTACTTGGCCATGGTCGCGCCGTTGTTGATCGACTCGTCGTCCGGGTGCGCGTGGACGAGGAGCAGCCGACGGCCGGAAGTAACTGTCACAGGACAGAGCCTACGGCTCAGAAGTTGATGTTCCCGATCATGCTCGCCACGTTGTTCGTGAGCTCGGTGATCGTCGGTGCCATCGACGATTTCGCCGCGTAGAAACCGAGCAGCGCACAGACCACCGCATGTCCCCCCTTGAGTCCTGACTTCTTGACCAGGAGGAAGACGACGATCAGCAGCAGCACCACCGCCGAAATCGAAAGTGCCACAGCGGCTCACCTCCAGGGCCTCAGGGTCCGACAGCAGTTGCCAAGCGGTTATTACCCACTCTCGGCAACGGATCATAACTTTGTGTCGTACCGCATAGGTCGGAGCACGGAAGCATCCGGGGGCGCATGGCCGGATTCCGTCGCTGCCGCTCACCACGCGCTCACAACGCGCCCGCCGGAGTGCACCGTGGGGGCGCACACCGGGGGCCTACGCTCGCCGCATGACCGAACCGCTGTCGTTCCCCCGCCAGTACGCCCGGACCCAGCGCTTCACCCTGGGCGCACCCCGGTCGTTCACCGTCTCGCCGGACGGGGAGCGGGTGGCCTTCCTGCGCTCCCGTACGGGGACGGACCGGGCGCACCTGCTCTGGGTCCTGGACCTCGCGACGGGCGAGGAGAGGATCGCCGCCGATCCCGCCGCCCTCCTCGCCGGCGCCGACGAGGAACTGTCGCCCGCGGAGCGCGCCCGTCGCGAGCGCAGCCGTGAGGGCTCCGCCGGCATCGTCGGCTACGCCACGGACGACGCCGCCGAGCTCGCCGCGTTCGCTCTCTCCGGCCGCCTGTTCGTCGCCGAGCTGCGCGCCGGAACCGCCCGGGAACTGGAGGTTCCGGGTCCGGTCGTCGACCCGCGCCCGTCGCCGGACGGCCGGCGGGTGGCGTACGTCTCCGGGGGCGCCCTGCGCGTCGTGGAAGCCGATGGCACGGCGGACCGGGCGCTCGCCGAACCGGAGGGCAAGAACGTCACGTACGGACTCGCGGAGTTCATCGCCGCCGAGGAGATGTCCCGCAGCCGTGGCTACTGGTGGTCCCCGGACGGCACCGCGCTGCTGACCGCCCGGGTCGACGACTCCCCCGTCGACCGCTGGTGGATCGCCGACCCGGCCAACCCCTCGCAGCCGCCCGCCGAGGTGGCGTACCCGGCCGCCGGAACGGCGAACGCCGAGGTCACCCTCACCCTCATCCGCCTCGACGGCTCCACCACCCCCGTCACCTGGGACCGCGAGGCCTACCCCTACCTCGCCCAGGTCCACTGGTCCCCGGCCGGGCCGCCGCTGCTGCTCGTACAGGCCCGCGACCAGCGCGGTCAGCTCTACCTGACGGTCGACCCGGGCACAGGCAACACCAGTGCCACGCACAGCGACGAGGACGAAATCTGGCTTGATCTTTTCCCCGGTGTCCCGGCCTGGACCAGCGACGGACGACTCGTACGGATCACGGACGAAAGCGGAGCAAGGGTGGTCGCGGTCGGCCAACTCCAGCTCACCGGACCGGAGTTGCATGTCCGCGCGGTGCTCGACATCGCCGATCGCGACATCCTGGTCGCGGCCTCGGCCGGCTCGGCCGCCATGCTCCCCGAGACCGGCGAGATCCATGTGTACCGGGTCCCGCTCTCCGGCGACGCCGGCGCCGTCCGGATGTCGGAGACCCCCGGCGTCCACTCCGCCGTCCGCTCCGGGGCGGTGACCGTGCTCTCCTCCTCGTCGCTGGACCGGCCGGCGCCGCTGGTGCGCGTCCTGCACGAGGGCGCCCCCGACAAGCCGCTGGTCGAGATCGCCTCGTACGCCGAGACCCCGGTCCTCACCGCCCGCCCGCTCCTGGCCACCGCCGGCGAGCGCCGGATCCCGTCCGCCGTCGTCCTGCCCACCGGCTACCGGGAGGGCGACGGACCGCTGCCCGTCCTCATGGACCCGTACGGCGGCCCGCACGGCCAGATGGTGGTCAGCGCCGGCCGCGCCTACCTCCAGTCCCAGTGGCTCGCCGACCAGGGCTTCGCCGTCGTCGTCGCCGACGGCCGCGGCACCCCGGGCCGCTCCCCCGCCTGGGAGAAGGCGGTCGCCCACGACTTCGCCGGCGTGACCCTGGACGACCAGGTCGACGCCCTGCGCGCCCTCGCCCGTACGTATCCGCTGGACCTGGGCCGCGTCGGCATCCGCGGCTGGTCGTACGGCGGCTACCTGGCCGCCCTGGCCGTGCTGCGCCGCCCCGACGTCTTCCACGCGGGCGTCGCCGGCGCCCCCGTCACCGACTGGCGGCTCTACGACACCCACTACACCGAGCGCTACCTCGGCCACCCCGACGAGCGCCCCGAGGTCTACGCCGCCAACTCCCTGGTCACCGACGAGGGTCTGTCCGGCGCCGCCGACCGCCTCCGGCCGCTCATGATCATCCATGGCCTCGCCGACGACAACGTGGTCGCCGCCCACACCCTGCGGCTGTCCTCCGCGCTGCTGGCCACCGGCCGCCCGCACGAGGTGCTCCCGCTGTCCGGGGTCACCCACATGACCCCGCAGGAGCAGGTCGCCGAGAACCTGCTGCTGCTCCAGGTCGCCTTCCTCAAGCGGTCCCTGGGCGTGGCGTAAGCCCTCTGCGGCCGCCCGCGGCTCACCTGCGCGGCGGCGGCCGCAGATACCCCGCCACTCCCGGGGGCGGCCCCGGGGGCGGCGGGGGGTTCGCATAGGTCCCGTACGCCGGCATGGTCTGCGTGTCCTGCGTCGCCGTGACCTCGGCGTCGTACGCCGTGCTGCCGTACTGCGTGCCGTACCCGGACTCGTCCAGGGCGCTGAACGGCCCCTCCGCCCGCGGCACGAGCAGCAGCGCCACCACCACGGCCGCCACCACGGCGAAGCCCGCCCCGAACTGGCCCACCGTCACCGCCGGCGGCTTCGCCGTCGCGATCACCGGCACCGCCAGCGACACCAGGAGCCACCCCACCGCGATCCCCAGCGGCCGCGCCACCAGCGTCCGCCTCAGCGCCGCCGCCCCGGCCGCCGCGCTCAGGGCCGCCGTCGACCACGACAGCCACCCGAACGGCGTACCGAGCAGCGAATTGACCAGATATCCACCGGTTACCGTCCGCCAGAAGAACCCCGGCGGCTGCGCCTGCGACCCGTCGCTCAGCCCCGTCCCGTAGATCCGGTCGAGCTGCCACACCGCCGTCATCAGCGCCACGATCAGCAGTAACAGCCCCGCCAGCACCCCCGCCGCCGGCCTCGGCGGCGCCGGGTCCCAGCCCGGCAGCACCCGCCGCCGGTTCACCGCGATGCTCAGCAGCGCCACCGCCCCCACCACCTCGGCCCCCGCCGTCAGCACCAACTGCCCCTGGATATCGAACTGCCCGTTCCACTGCCCGCCCAGGATCAGCACGGTCGGCGCCCGCACCAGCAGCGTCACCGCCCCCACCGCCACGTACGCACCCGTCGCCACCGGCCGTGCCGACGCCCCCATCGCCCCCACGTACAGCCCGAGCAGCGCCAGATCCACCACCGACGTGTTCAGCGGCGCACCCCCCAGCGGCACCGCCAACCCCGCCCAGACCTGCCACAGCCCGTCCGCCCCCACCAGCCCGACGTCCTGCATCACCCATCCGGCCTCGACCAGGATGAGCACCCCACATACCGCCGCCCCCGCCCACCTCGCCGGGCGCGCAAGCGCGAATCCCTCCCGCATGGCGACCTCCTGGCCTCTCGGGCAGCACGGTCCAGCCACCTGTTCCAGGTGATACGGGACATCCACACGCCACGTTCACCGGAGCCGCCCCAAACGGCAGCCGGCCGGGGCGACAATGTCACCCCGGCCGGCTTACGGCACCCGCACGGCCGTACAGCGCCAGCCTCCCGTGTCCGTATATCGGTGATGCTGCAGTCAAGTTGCGGACGTGTTAACGAAATTTTGGGAACAATGTCCTAATATGACTGTCGCCGAGCGGCCGTGTCAAGCACGGAAGAACGTCAATCGGAGGGCTCTTCGCTCAAGATGCGCCGATAAGACTGAACCATAGGGTTTCCCCTCTTGACGCACGTTCAATCCCTGGCGAGAGTTCGGCTGAATACCCACAGCATCCACCGATGTTGTGCTGCGCTGAACTCTCCGTCCCCCGGGGGAAGAACAACGATGACCAGTCCAACCAAGACTGAGGGCACTGACGCCTCGGCTGTCCTCGAACCCGAGGCCAGGCCCGGCGTCGATGCCAAGGAGGCTGAGCAGCTCGTCGGCCTCTCCCCCGGGAAGCTGATGTGGCGCCGCTTCAAGCGCGACCGTACCGGCGTGGTCTCGGCATGGGTAGTGATTTTCTTCTTCGCGATTGCCGCCGCGGCGCCCCTGATCTCCAAGCTGTACGGAAAGGACCCGTACACGCTGTACGGGCAGGACCAGGTCGACCTGCTCAACGACTTCGGCTTTCCGAACGCCCCCAATGGCGGCATCAGCGGGCAGTTCTGGTTCGGCCTTGAGCCCGGCCTCGGCCGTGACGTCTTCACCCTGCTGATCTACGGCATCCGGACGTCGCTGATGATCAGCCTGGTGGTGACGGTGCTCAGCACGGTCACCGCGATCCTGCTCGGCGTGGCGGCCGGCTACCTCGGTGGCAGGACCGACTACTTCATCGGCCGCTTCATCGACCTGCTGCTGGCCTTCCCGTCGCAGCTGTTCTTCGTCGCCTTCATGCCGATCATCATCGCCATCTTCGTCAGCCCCCAGGACGAGACGCCCACCTACCTCCGCGTGGTGGCGATCATCCTGGTGCAGTGGATCCTGGGCTGGATGGGCCTGGCCCGACTGCTCCGCGGCACGGTGCTCAGCCTCCGCGAGCGCGAGTTCATCGAGGCGGCCCGGGTCAGCGGCGCCGGCCCCTGGCGGATCATCACCAAAGAGCTGCTGCCCAACCTGGTCACCCCGATCCTGGTGCAGTCGACGCTGATGCTGCCCAGCTTCGTGACGGCCGAGGCGGGCCTGTCGTTCCTCGGCGTCGGCCTGATCTCGCCGACCCCGGACTGGGGCGCGATGTTCGCCAAGGCGGGCTCTATCTACCAGGACGACCTCACCTTCATGTTCTTCCCGGGTATCTCGATGGTGATCTTCATCGTCGCCTTCAACCTGCTCGGGGACTCGGTCCGGGACGCCTTTGATCCCAAGGCCACGCGGTAAGGCCCGCAGTGATGCGGTGAAGTCCGCAAGAGGGGGGTTGCTGCGCCCCGGCTCCATATGAGTGAGCCCAAGCAGCAATCAGGTAACGACGGACAGGTAGGTGCATTCAAAACCATGATCACGCCCATGCGTAGAACCCGAGCGGCCGTAGTGGCCCTCGCCGCGGGAGCGCTCGTGCTCACTGCATGCAGCAGCGGCGGCGGAGGCGGCAATGACAACACCTCCAAGCAGGACTCGGCTAGCCAGCAGCAGCAGCAGTCGCAGATCACCTTCGCTGACACCGCCGGTTCCACGGGTCCGGCCGACCCGGTCGCGGGCGCGACCACCGGTGGCACGCTGAACATCCTTCAGCGCGACACCTTCGCCCACCTCGACCCGGCCCAGGTCTACGTCAACGACCAGGGCATGCTGCAGGAGCTGATCAGCCGTGGTCTGACGACCTACCGGATGAACAGCAAGGGCAAGTACTCGGTCGTGGGTGACCTCGCCACCAACAGTGGCGAGCAGTCCGACGGCGGCAAGACCTGGAAGTTCACGCTCAAGGACAACGTGAAGTGGCAGGACGGCAAGGCGGTCAGCTCCGCCGACATCCGCCAGTCCGTTGAGCGGCTGTTCGCCTCGTACATCACCAGCGGTCCGATCTACCTGCAGCAGTGGCTGGCCGACGTCAACGGCACCGACTACCGCAAGCTGCTGCCGGACGGCCCCTACAAGGGCAAGCACCTGCCGAACTCGATCCTCGAGACCCCGGACTCGAAGACCGTCATCTTCCACTTCAAGACCGCGCACCCGGACCTTCCGTACGTGCTCGCCATGGCGGGCTACTCCGCCGTGCCGGCCGCGAAGGACACGAAGCAGAAGTACGACAAGGCGCCCGTCGCCTCCGGCCCGTACAAGATCCAGAGCTTCGACTCCGGCAAGGGCATGGTCCTGGTCAAGAACACCGAGTGGGACGCAAGCACCGACTCGGCCCGTCACCAGTACGCCGACAAGTACAACATCACGTTCAACGTGCAGGAGGAGGACTACTCCAAGCGCGTGATGTCGGACAACAGTGACAACCAGAACGCCACCACGTTCACCAACGCGGTCGACACCACCAACATCCAGACCGTTGTCTCGACGCCGTCCATGAAGAGTCGGACCGTCTACGGCTACCAGCCCTACGTCGGCCAGATCAACTTCAACATGAAGAAGATCACCGACAAGCAGGTCCGTCAGGCGCTGGCCTACGCGATCCCGACCAAGCCGATCTACTCGGCCATGGGCGCGACCTACGGTGCCGAGATCGCGGGCAACTTCATCAGCCCGACCATCTCCGGCTACCAGGCCACGGACCCGCTGGGCAAGAAGGCGCACCCGATGGGTGAGCCCGACAAGGCCAAGGCGATCCTGAAGAAGATCGGCAAGCTCAACACCAAGATCACCTACGCCTACATCAACACCCCGCAGGGCCAGGAGTACTCCGTGGCCATCGCGAACGTGCTGAAGAAGGCGGGCTTCAACGTCCAGCGCAAGGAGCTCGACTCCGCGACGTACTACGACCTGGTCGGCAAGGTCAACAACGACTACGACATCTACGCCAGCGCGTGGGGTGCCGACTGGCCGAGCTCGCTCAGCGTGATCCCGCCGGTGTTCGACGGCCGCACCATCCAGGACGGTGCCTCGAACTACTCGCACCTGAACGACGCCCACGTGAACTCCGAGATCGACCGGATCTCGAAGATCACGGACCCGAGCAAGGCCGCCAAGGAGTGGTTCAAGCTCAACACCTACATCGAGACCAAGATCATCCCCGCGGTCCCGACGATCTACTACAAGCAGCTCCAGATCTACGGCTCCAAGGTCGGTGGCGCTGTCTACAACAACGTCCTGTCGAACATCGACCCGACGAAGCTGTACGTGAAGAAGTAAGCACCTAGCACCACTCCTGGTGGGCCCGAACGGCGGTTCGGGCCCACCGTGGGGCTTCCCCACCCAAGCCGCCGTCCTTCTGAGAGCTGCGACTCGCCATGTTTCAATTCCTCTTCCGCCGGACACTCGGCGCAGTGGTCATCCTGATCATCATCAGCGCGATGACCTACTTCCTGTTCTTCACCATCCCGCAGGACCCTGCGCTGATGTCGTGCGGCAAGAACTGCACGCCTGACGTGATCAAGTCGATCCATCACACGCTGGGCCTCGACAAGCCGATTCCCGTGCAGTACTGGGACTACATGGTGGGGATCTTCAGGGGTCGGCACTTCGACGCCGGCAACTGCCCCGCACCCTGCTTCGGCTACTCCTTCGTCAACTCCGACCCGGTGTGGCAGACGATGACCAGCCGCCTCCCGGTCACCATCTCGCTCGCCATCGGCGGCACCGTGGTCTTCCTCATCGTCGGCGTCGGCGCCGGCATGATCGCCGCCGCGCGCAAGGGCAGCCTGCTCGACAAGGTCGTCAGCTCCGGCTCCCTCGTCCTCAGCTCGCTGCAGATCTACTTCGTCGGCCCGCTGGTGCTCGCGGCGCTGGTCTACAACAACCCGATCATGTCGCAGCCGAACTACGTGAGCTTCTTCGACAACCCGCTGAGCTGGCTCAACGGCCTGATCATTCCGTTCTGCGTGCTGTCGATCATCTTCACCGCCAACTACTCCCGTATGGCGCGCTCCAGCATGATCGAGCAGCTTCAGGAGGAGCACGTCCGCACCGCACGCGCCAAGGGTCTGAGCAGCCGGACGGTCTTCTTCCGCTACGCCTGGCGCGGCTCGCTCATCCCGATCATCACCATCCTGGGTATCGACATGGGTGCGCTGCTCGGTGGCGCGATGATCACCGAGAAGACCTTCGGACTGGCGGGCCTCGGCATGCTGGCCGTGCAGTCGGTCGTGACCACAGACCTTCCGATGCTCATGGGCGTGATGCTCTTCAGCGCCTTCATGATCGTCGCCTTCAACATCGTTGTGGACGCCGCCTACGCGTTCATCGACCCCCGCGTACGGCTGTCCTAGGAGATCCACCCGTGACCACACTCACCAAGACCGAGGACGCCCCGGCCCCGACCGGCTCGGACGCGTTCCTCTCGGTGCGCGACCTGAACGTCCAGTTCTCCACCGAGGACGGCATCGTCAAGGCCGTGAACGGGCTCTCCTTCGACCTCGAGCGCGGCAAGACCCTTGGCATCGTCGGCGAGTCCGGCTCCGGCAAGTCGGTGACCAACCTCGCCGTGATGGGCCTGCACAACCCGAAGGCCACCAAGATCACCGGCGAGATCGTCTTCGACGGCCAGGAGCTCACCGGCGCTTCCGAGAGGACGCTTGAAAAGCTCCGCGGCAACAAGATGGCGATGATCTTCCAGGACGCGCTGACCGCCCTGTCGCCGTACTACACCGTCGGCCGGCAGATCGCGGAGCCCTTCCGGAAGCACACCGGAGCCAGCAGGAAGGAGGCCCACGACCGGGCCGTCGAGATGCTGGAGAAGGTGGGCATCCCGCAGCCCAAGACGCGCGTCAACGACTACCCGCACCAGTTCTCCGGCGGTATGCGCCAGCGCGCGATGATCGCCATGTCGCTGGTCTGCAACCCCGAGCTGCTGATCGCCGACGAGCCGACGACCGCTCTCGACGTGACCGTCCAGGCGCAGATCCTCGACCTGCTCAAGGACCTGCAGCAGGAGTTCGGCTCCGCGATCATCCTGATCACCCACGACCTCGGCGTGGTCGCCAACACCGCCGACGACCTGCTGGTGATGTACGCCGGCCGGGCCGTCGAGCGCGGCTCCGTACGCGAGGTCCTCAAGGCGCCGCAGCACCCCTACACCTGGGGTCTGCTGAGCTCGATGCCCCGGCTTTCGTCCGACGTCGACGAGCCGCTGCACCCGATCCCGGGCACCCCGCCGAGCCTGCTCAACCCGCCGTCCGGCTGTTCATTCCACCCGCGCTGCGCTTTTGTCGACCTGGTCGACGGCACCGGACGCTGCTCGAACGAGCTGCCCCCGCTGCCCGAGGGTCGAGGCTCGGCCTGCCACCTCACGGCGGGCCAGAAGCAGCAGGTGTTCATCGAGAAGATTCAGCCCCGGCTGGGCTGACCAACCAGCAACTGGGGCTATGACCATGAGCGAGAACAACACCACCAGCACCGCCGTCGCCGACGCGGTACCGCCGCAGCGCGACCAGGCGCCCGTCGAACCGCTGCTCGAAGTGCGCGGCCTGACCAAGCACTTCCCGATCTACGGCGGCTTCCCCATCAAGCGCAAGGTCGGCGCCGTCCAGGCCGTCGACGGCGTGGACCTGACCGTCATGCCCGGCGAGAGCTTCGGCCTCGTCGGTGAGTCCGGCTGCGGCAAGTCCACGACCGGCCGACTGCTTACGCGTCTCCTTGAGCCGACCGCGGGCCAGATCACCTACAGCGGCCAGGACATCACCCACGCCAGCCGTAAGCAGCTGGCGCCGGTGCGGTCCGAGATCCAGATGATCTTCCAGGACCCGTACGCCTCGCTGAACCCGCGGCAGACGGTCGGCACGATCATCTCCGGCCCGATGGAGATCAACGGCATCAACCCGCCCGGCGGCCGCGAGGCCCGCGTGCGCGAGCTGCTGGAGATCGTCGGCCTCAACCCCGAGCACTACAACCGCTTCCCGCACGAGTTCTCGGGCGGTCAGCGGCAGCGCATCGGCGTCGCGCGCGCACTGGCCCTGGAGCCGAAGCTGATCGTGGCGGACGAGCCGGTGTCGGCCCTGGACGTCTCCATCCAGGCCCAGGTGATCAACCTCCTCCAGAAGGTCCAGGAGGAGCTGGGCATCGCGTTCGTCTTCATCGCGCACGACCTGGCGATCGTCCGGCACTTCTCCCAGCGGGTCGCCGTGATGTACCTGGGCAAGATCGTCGAGGTGGCCGACCGCGACTCGCTCTACAACCGCCCCCGCCACCCGTACACCCACGCCCTGCTCTCGGCGGTCCCCGAGGCGGACATCGACGCCGACAAGAAGGAGCGGATCCGCCTCGCCGGTGACGTTCCCTCCCCCATCAACCCGCCCTCCGGCTGCCGTTTCCGTACGCGCTGCTGGAAGGCCCAGGACAAGTGCGCCACGGAAGAGCCGCCGCTCATCCAGATCGAGGGCAACCGTGAGGGCCACCTCACCGCCTGCCACTTCCCCCAGGACCCCACGATGGAGGCCCGGGTGGACGACGTCATCCTCGACCCGGCGCTCGCCGCGATCGAAGAGGCCCAGAGCACCGACAAGACCCTCTGACCGGAACTCCGCACACTCCGGCTCAGCACCATGGCCCGCATCCGATACTTCGGATGCGGGCCATGCACGTTGGAAGCGCCTTGAGGGATGCGCGCAGGGGGTCACGGAGCCGGCCGACTGACCCACCTGGGGGTGCGCTGCGCCGAACCGGTGACACGACATGCGTTGGTGTCCGACTTGTGGCGTTATGGGGAACAAAGTGTCTTCTGTAACCCATGACGTACGAGCCATGAGCCATGACTCCACAAGGAGGCACCCGATGCGCGGAGCCACGCGCTACAAGTGGGCCGCCTGCGCGGCGACGACGGTCGTGCTGGCGGCCGCGGTCGCGGCCTGCGGCGGCGGAGGCGGAGGCGGAGGCGGCGGGAGCAGCGCCTCCGGGGTGCTGAGTGCCTCGTGGGCGGACCCGCAGAACCCGTTGGAGCCGGCCAACACCAACGAGGTGCAGGGCGGCAAGGTGCTGTCGATGATCTTCCGGGGGCTGAAGAGGTACAACCCCAAGACGGGCGCGGCGGAGAACATGATCGCCAGCTCGATCGACACGTCGGACTCGCAGAACTTCACGATCAAGCTCAAGAGCGGATGGACCTTCAGCAACGGACAGAAGGTCACCTCCGCCTCCTTCATCGACGCCTGGAACTACGCGGCGGTGACGTCGAACAAGCAGATCAACGCCTCCTTCTTCTCCTACATCGACGGCTTCGACAAGGTCCACCCCGAGACCGGTTCCCCCTCCGCGAAGACATTGAGCGGGCTGAAGAAGACCGGCGACCTGAGCTTCACCGTCAAGCTCAACCAGAAGTTCTCGACCTGGCCGGACACGCTCGGCTACTCGGCCTTCATGCCGCTGCCGCAGTCGTTCTTCACCGACCACGCCGGCTGGCTGACGAAGCCGGTCGGCAACGGCCCGTACGAGGTGGACTCGTACACCAAGGGCACCGGCATCAAGCTGCGCAAGTGGAGCGGCTACAAGGGCGACGACAAGGCCGTCAACGGCGGGGTCGACCTCAAGGTCTACACGGACAACAACACGGCGTACACCGACCTTCAGGCGGGCAACCTCGACCTGGTCGACGACGTCCCGGCCACCCAGTTGAAGAACGTCAAGAGCGACCTGGGCGGCCGCTACCTCAACACCCCGGCCGGCATCATCCAGACCCTGGCCTTCCCGCTCTACGACAAGAACTGGCAGGGCGCCAACTCGGCGAAGGTGCGCCAGGGCATCTCGATGGCGATCAACCGCCCGCAGATCACCAAGACGATCTTCCAGAACACCCGTACACCCGCCACCGACTGGACCTCGCCGGTCCTCGGCGCCGCCGGCGGCTACCAGAGCGGCGTCTGCGGGAGCGTCTGCACCTACGACCCGACGCAGGCCAAGAAGCTGATCAAGGAGGGCGGCGGGATCCCCGGCGGCACCCTCAAAATCGGCTACAACGCCGACACCGGCTCCCACAAGGACTGGGTCGACGCGGTGTGCAACAGCATCAACAACGCGCTCGGCAACGACAACGCCTGCGTCGGCAGCCCGACCGGCACCTTCGCGGACTTCCGCAACAAGATCACCAACAAGCAGATGACCGGCCCCTTCCGGGCCGGCTGGCAGATGGACTACCCGCTGATCCAGGACTTCCTGCAGCCGCTCTACTACACCGGCGCCTCGTCCAACGACTCGCACTTCAGCAACGCGGACTTCGACAAGCTGGTCAACCAGGCCAACGCCGAGAGCGACACCGCGAAGGCCGTGGCGAAGTTCCAGCAGGCCGAGAAGATCCTCGCCCAGGAGGTCCCGGCCATCCCGCTCTGGTACCAGAACGGCAGTGCCGGCTGGTCGAGCCGGCTCTCCAACGTCGCGCTCGACCCGTTCAGCGTCCCCGTCTACAACGAGATCAAGGTCGGCAGCTGAGACGTCGCGGCGGCCCGGAGACCCGGGCCGCCGCCCTGACCGTCACCCGACCCGCCAACGGGAAGGCCCCATGGGACGCTATGTGATCCGCCGTCTGCTGCAGATGATCCCGGTGTTCATCGGCACCACTCTGCTGATCTTCTTCATGGTGTACGCCCTCGGCGACCCCGTCGCCGCCAAGTGCGGCGACCGCGCCTGCGACCCCGCCACCGCCGCGCAGATCCGCAAGGACCTCTACCTCGACCACCCCCTGTGGCAGCAGTACCTGCACTACATGGGCCAGATCTTCCAGGGCAACTTCGGCACCGCCTACAACGGCCAGAAGGTCACCGAGCTGATGGCGAGCGCCTTCCCGGTGACGCTGCGGCTCACCATCGTCGCGATCCTCTTCGAGATCATCATCGGCATCACCCTCGGCGTCATCACCGGCATGCGGCGCGGCCGGCCCGTCGACACCGGCGCCCTGCTGCTGACCCTGATCGTGATCTCCATCCCGACCTTCGTCACCGGCTATGTGCTGCAGTACCTGCTCGGCGTCAAATGGGGCGTCATCTCACCCTCGGTGTCCGCCGAAGCACCCTTCAACGAGCTGATCATCCCCGGCCTCGTCCTCGCGCTCGTCTCCCTCGCGTACGTCACCCGGCTCACCCGCACCACCATCGCCGAGAACGCCCGCGCCGACTACGTACGCACCGCCATCGCCAAGGGCCTGCCGCGCAGCCGGGTCATCACCCGTCACCTGCTGCGCAACTCCCTCATCCCGGTGGTCACCTTCATCGGCACCGACATCGGCGCGCTCATGGGCGGCGCCATCGTCACCGAGCGGATCTTCAACATCCGGGGCGTCGGCTACCAGCTCTACCAAGGCATCCTGCGCCTCGACTCGGCGACGGTCGTCGGCTTCGTGACCATCCTCGTCATCGTCTTCCTGGTGGCGAACCTCCTCGTCGACCTGCTCTACGCGGTCCTGGACCCGAGGATCCGCTATGCGTAGGCCGGGCCTGACCGACCTGAGGACTCCTTATGCCTGAGCCCGCGAATCACCGAGACGAAGCGATGGAGCCGGCCGGCGGGACCGGTGCGTCCATGGACCTCGCCCAGGACGAGGCCCGCACCCTGGAGCAGCCGCCCGGGCACGGGGCCGCGCCGGGCGGGCCGGCGGAGAAGCCGCGGAGCCTGTGGTCGGACGCGTGGCGGGATCTGCGGCGCAACCCGATCTTCATCATCTCGGCGCTGGTGATCATCTTCCTGGTCGTCATCTCGCTCTGGCCGAGCCTGATCGCCAGCGGCAACCCGCTCAGCTGCAACCTCGACAACTCCCAGAAGGGCTCGAGCCCCGGCCACCCCTTCGGCTTCGACAACCAGGGCTGCGACGTGTACACCCGGGTCGTCTACGGCGCCCGCGCCTCCGTCACCGTGGGCGTCTGCGCGACGCTGGGCGCGGCGATCCTGGGCAGTGTGCTGGGCGGCCTGGCCGGGTTCTTCGGCGGCTGGGGGGACGCGATCCTGTCCCGGGTCAGCGACATCTTCTTCGGCATCCCGATCGTGCTGGGCGGGCTGGTCTTCCTGTCCGTGATCACCAACACCACCGTGTGGCCGGTGGTCGGCTTCATCGTGCTGCTGGGCTGGCCGCAGATCGGCCGTATCGCGCGCGGCTCGGTCATCACCGCCCGCCAGAACGACTACGTACAGGCCGCGCGGGCGCTCGGCGCGGGCAACTCCCGGCTGCTGCTGCGGCATATCGCGCCCAACGCCGTCGCCCCGGTGATCGTGGTCGCGACGATCGCGCTCGGTACGTACATCTCGCTGGAGGCGACACTGTCGTACCTCGGGGTCGGGCTGAAGCCGCCGACCGTGTCCTGGGGCATCGACATCTCCCAGGCGTCCAGCCAGATCCGCAACGCGCCGCACATGCTGCTGTGGCCGGCCGGTGCGCTGAGCGTGACCGTGCTCGCCTTCATCATGCTCGGCGACGCGGTGCGCGACGCCCTCGACCCCAAGCTGCGCTGACGGAGGCGTTGATGACGACCACTGAGGTATCGGCCGAGGGGACCGCCCAGCCGTCGGCACCCCTGCTGGACGTACGGGATCTGCAGGTCGAGTTCCGTACGAGGGACGGGGTCGCGCACGCGGTCAACGGGGTCAGCTACACCGTGAAGGCCGCCGAGACCCTCGCCGTGCTCGGCGAGTCCGGCTCCGGGAAGTCGGTGACCGCGCAGGCGATCATGGGCATTCTGGATTCGCCGCCGGGCTTTGTGACGAAGGGCGAGATCCTCTTCCAGGGCCGGGACCTGCTGACGATGCACGCCGAGGAGCGCCGCAAGGTGCGCGGCTCGAAGATGGCGATGATCTTCCAGGACGCGCTGTCCGCCCTGAACCCGGTGATGAGCGTCGGCGACCAGCTCGCCGAGATGTTCATCGTGCACGAGGGCATGTCGCGCAAGGACTCCAAGGCCAAGGCGATCGAGCTGATGGACCGGGTACGGATCCCGGCGGCCCGGGAGCGGGTCGGGCAGTATCCGCACCAGTTCTCCGGCGGTATGCGGCAGCGCATCATGATCGCGATGGCGCTGGCACTGGAGCCCGATCTGATCATCGCCGACGAGCCGACGACGGCGCTCGACGTCACCGTCCAGGCGCAGGTCATGGAGCTGCTGGCCGAGCTGCAACGCGAGTACAGCATGGGCCTAATCCTCATCACCCACGACCTGGGGGTGGTGGCCGACGTCGCCGACTACATCGCCGTCATGTACGCCGGCCGCATCGTCGAGACCGCCCCGGTGCACGAGATCTACCGGCGCCCGGCCCATCCGTACACCAAGGGCCTGCTCGCCTCCATCCCGCGCCTGGACCAGAAGGGCCAGGAGCTGTACGCGATCAAGGGCCTGCCGCCCAACCTCCTGCACATCCCGCCGGGCTGCGCCTTCAACCCGCGCTGTCCCATGGCGCAGGCGGTGTGCCGCACGGACGAGCCGCCGTTGTACGACGTGAGCCCCACCCGGGCCAGCGCCTGCCACTTCTGGAAGGAGTGCCTCGATGGCTGAAGCGATCCTTCACGTGCGCGGCCTGGTCAAGCACTTCCCGCTGACCCAGGGCATCCTGTTCAAGAAGCAGGTCGGAGCCGTCCAGGCCGTCGACGGCGTCGACTTCGACCTCTACGCGGGCGAGACGCTCGGCATCGTCGGCGAGTCGGGCTGCGGCAAGTCGACGGTCGCCAAGCTGCTGATGAACCTGGAGCGGCCCACCGCCGGCGAGATCATCTTCAAGGGCGACGACATCACCAAACTGTCCGGCCGGGCGCTGAAGGCGGTGCGCCGCAACATCCAGATGGTCTTCCAGGACCCGTACACCTCCCTGAACCCCCGGATGACGGTCGGCGACATCATCGGCGAGCCGTACGAGATCCATCCCGAGGTCGCCCCGAAGGGCGAGCGCCGCAAGAAGGTCCAGGACCTGCTGGACGTCGTGGGTCTCAACCCCGAGTACATCAACCGCTATCCGCACCAGTTCTCCGGCGGCCAGCGCCAGCGCATCGGCATCGCGCGCGGGCTGGCGCTGCGGCCGGAGATCATCGTCGCCGACGAGCCGGTGTCGGCGCTGGACGTCTCGGTGCAGGCCCAGGTCATCAACCTGATGGAGCGGCTGCAGGACGAGTTCAGCCTCTCGTACATGTTCATCGCCCACGACCTGTCCATCGTCCGGCACATCTCCGACCGGGTCGGCGTGATGTACCTCGGCAAGATCGTCGAGATCGGCGACGACGCCCAGATCTACGAGCACCCCACCCACCCCTACACCCAGGCGCTCCTCTCCGCCGTCCCCGTCCCCAACCCCGACGCCCGCGACCACCGCGAGCGCATCGTCCTGACCGGCGACGTCCCCTCCCCCGCCAACCCCCCCTCCGGCTGCCGCTTCCGCACCCGATGCTGGAAGGCCCAGGAACGCTGCGCCCTCGAAATCCCCCTCCTGGCCGTCCCGGCGGTCTTCCGCGGCCTCGACTCACCCGCCGCGCACGACAGCGCGTGCCACTTCGCGGAGGAGAAACCGACGGTCGTCCCGCCGGAGGTGCCGCCTCAGGAACCGCCTCAGGAGCCGCCTCAGGAACCTCCGGCGGACGAGGAGCGGTAAGAAACGCGACGGCCCGGCACCCCACGCAGGGGGTACCGGGCCGTCGCGCGTACGTCAGCGCTTGGCGCGCGACGCCGTGCGGCCGCGCTCCTTCTGGTCGAGGACGACCTTGCGGATGCGGACGGTCTCGGGGGTGACCTCGATGCACTCGTCGTCGCGGCAGAACTCCAGGGACTGCTCCAGGGAGAGCTTGCGCGGGGGGACGACGTTCTCGGTGTTGTCGGCCGAGGCGGCGCGCATGTTGGTGAGCTTCTTCTCCTTGGTGATGTTCACGTCCATGTCGTCGGAACGCGAGTTCTCACCGATGATCATGCCTTCGTAGACCTCGGTGGTGGGCTCGACGAAGATGACGCCCCGCTCCTGAAGGTTGATCATCGCGAACGGGGTCACCGTGCCCGCGCGGTCCGCCACCAGCGAGCCGTTGTTACGGGTGCGCAGCTCGCCGAACCACGGCTCGTGGCCCTCGAAGATGGAGTGCGCGATGCCCGTGCCGCGGGTCTGGGTGAGGAACTCGGTACGGAAGCCGATGAGGCCACGGGACGGCACGATCCACTCCATGCGGATCCAGCCGGAGCCGTGGTTGGTCATGGTCTCCATACGGCCCTTGCGGGTCGCCATCAGCTGGGTGATCGCGCCGAGGTGCTCGTCGGGGGAGTCGATCGTCATCCGTTCGATCGGCTCGTGCACCTTGCCGTCGACGTGCTTGATGACCACCTGGGGCTTGCCGACGGTCAGCTCGAAGCCTTCCCGGCGCATGGTCTCGATGAGGATGGCCAGCGCGAGCTCACCACGGCCCTGGACCTCCCAGGCGTCGGGGCGCTCGGTCGGCAGGACGCGGAGCGAGACGTTACCGATCAGCTCGCGGTCGAGGCGGTCCTTGACCAGGCGGGCGGTGACCTTGTGGCCCTTGCCGCCCTTGCCGACCAGCGGCGAGGTGTTCGTACCGATGGTCATCGAGATCGCGGGCTCGTCGACCGTGATCAACGGGAGGGCGATCGGGTTCTCCGGGTCGGCGAGGGTCTCGCCGATCATGATGTCGGGGATACCGGCGACCGCACAGATGTCACCGGGGCCGGCCGACTCGACGGGCTTGCGGGTGAGGGCCTCGGTCATCATCAGCTCGGTGAGCCGGACGTTGGAGATCGTGCCGTCACGCTTGATCCACGCGACGGTCTGGCCCTTCTTCAGGTGGCCCTGCTCGACGCGCAGCAGCGCGATACGGCCGAGGAAGTTGTCGGCGTCGAGGTTGGTGACGTGCGCCTGGAGCGGGGCCTCGTCGTCGTAGACCGGGGCCGGGACGGTGTCCAGGATCGTGGAGAAGAACGGCTCCAGGCTGTCGCTGTCCGGCGGGACCGTGCCGTTCTCCGGCTTGGTCAGCGAGGCGACGCCGTCACGGGCGCAGGCGTAGACGATCGGGAACTCGATCTGCTCCTCGGTCGCGTCCAGGTCCAGGAAGAGGTCGTACGTCTCGTCGATGACCTCGGCGATCCGGGAGTCCGGGCGGTCCGTCTTGTTGATGCAGAGGATCACCGGGAGCTTGGCCTGCAGCGCCTTGCGCAGCACGAAACGCGTCTGCGGCAGCGGGCCCTCGGAGGCGTCGACGAGCAGGACGACCGCGTCCACCATCGACAGACCGCGCTCCACCTCGCCACCGAAGTCGGCGTGGCCGGGGGTGTCGATGATGTTGATGGTGATCACGTCGCCACCACCCTTGGGGTGGTACTTGACGGCGGTGTTCTTCGCGAGAATGGTGATGCCCTTCTCGCGCTCCAGGTCGTTGCTGTCCATCATGCGGTCGTCGAGGTGCTGATGGGCCGCGAAAGCGCCCGCCTGCTTCAGCATGGCGTCGACGAGGGTCGTCTTGCCGTGGTCGACGTGGGCGACGATGGCGACGTTACGAATGTCGTGGCGCGTGGGCATACTGCGGCGCTTCTCCCGGGTTGGTGGGTGGCGGCGCGCCCTCATCGGCACACCTGCCCGCCGGGCGAGTCAAGCCACGGCCTCACCCCATGGTACGGGGCCCGGGCCGACTCGGCCGCCCGGGCAGCCTCGGCAGGGCGCCCCGGGGCCGTGAAACCGCACACCACCGGCTGCGTCATGGTTCCGTAAACGCGCTGTCCGCAGGGATCACTCGTCTGTCATGATCCCGGCCATGTCCAGCAGCGCATCGAACACACTGCCGCCCGCGCCCGCCAAGAAGCGGCGCCGCTCGCCCGCCCAGCGGCTCCTCATCGTCCCGGCCGCCGCTTTCGGGGCGTACCTGGGCATCCGGGGGGCCGACACGGGCGGGCCGGTGGGGCCGCTGACCTTCTTCCTCGGGACGGTACTGGGGCTGGAGCTGCATGTCCTGCTGTCGCTGGCGCTGAGCCGGTGGTCGGGGATGGCGCTGGTGTCGATGGCGGTCGGGGCCGGGAAGTGGCTGGGCTCGACGCGGGTGGCGGGGCGGTTGCTGATGTTCAGGCTGGTGCCGATCGTGCCGTTCATGACGTGCCTGCTGCTGGTGCGGGCGCGGAAGTGGCGGCTGTGGACGGGGGTGGCGGGCGTCCTGGCCGTCGAGGCGGCGCTGGCGGTGACAGTCTTCATGAGCTCGCCGGCGCTGGGCGCGGGCCTCGGCTTCGTGGTGGTGGCATTGCTGCTGAGCAAGCCGGGGACGCCGATGTCCACGTTCTGGACGCTGTTCCGGCTGCCCTTCGGTGACCAGGAGCGGCGTCTGGAGGAGTGGACGTACAGCCCGGCAGTGCTGGAGGCGGCGAAGGAGATGCTGGCGGGCCGTGTCGGCGCGGCGCGGGCGGCACTGGGCGAGTCGGACGGGAGCCGGCGGTGGCTGGGCACGGCGTGCACGCTGGCGCTGGCGGAGGGCCGGTTCGCGGAGGCGGCCGAGCAGGCGAACGAGCTGTACGCCAGGTCGGACGCGGCGCAGCTGAAGGCCGGGGCGCTGCAGGTGTACGCGGCGGCCATGGCGGACGGGGTCGCGGCGGGGCACTGGCAGCCGCACGAGGCGCTGCCGCAGTTCGCGGCGACGATGCAGACGATCCGGGACACGCAGCCGCTGCTGCTGCGGGTGACCGATCTGGGGGCGACCGAGTCGCTGCTGAAGCAGTGGCCGGCGCAGGCGGCCACCCAGGCCGCGTACGCCGCCCGGATGGCGCCGGACGCGTTGTCGCGGGCGCGGGCGCTGTGCACGCAGGCCGTGGCGCTGGCGTATGTCGGCAAGGCGGACAAGGCCCGCGAGGTGCTGGCGGCGGCGGAGCGCACCGCGCCCGGGCTGGCCCGGGTCGCGGTGGTCGGTCAGCTGCTGGACCGTACGGCTGTGGTCACTTCTTCGTGAAGCCCAGGTCCTGGTAGCGCGGGGTCGCGAAGCCGAAGGCTCCGGCGTTGGCGACTCCGGTACGCAGGGCGACGAGCTGGGGTCGCTGGTAGAGGGGGATGGAGCCGGCGGCGGCCCAGATGCGGGCGTCGGCGCGGGCGGTGAGGTCGCGGGCGGCGCCGTGGTCGAGCTCGCCGGCGGCCTGGTCGAGGAGCTGGTCGATCTGGTCGGTGCCGACGCGGGTGTAGTTCTGCTCGACGGTGAGCGTGCCGTCGGCGGCCGGCTCCGGCTTGGCGAAGATCGGGCGGTCGTCGGTGGCCGGGTAGGCGGTGCCGGGCCAGGAGTAGAGGGCCAGGTCGAAGTCACCGGAGGCGATGTGGTCGCGGAAGAAGCTGTCGTCGGCGACCCGGGTGATGTCGGTACGTACGCCGATGGCGGCGAGCATACGGGCGATCCGGACGCCGACCCGGTTGAGGGTGATGGACGACTCCGGCAGGACGAAGCGCAGGGTGAGGGCCTTGCCGGTCCTGATGCTGCGCATGGCCGGCGCCGCGCCCTCCGCCGCCGGCTGCACCTTGGCGGGCCGCCAGCCCGCGTCGGCCAGCAGCGCCTGCGCGGAGGCGGCGTCCGCCGTGCCGAGGGCGGAGCTGTGGTCGGCGTAACCTTCCTGCGTCGCGAGCAGCAGGTGGTTGCCGAGCGGCTTCGAGGGCAGGCCGAGCGGCTTCAGTACGGAGTCGGCGATGGCCCGGCGGTCGATCGCCCGGGCCACGGCGTGGCGTACCCGCTCGTCGGCGAGCGGACCGGCGGCGCCGTTGAGGGCGAGCTGGGACCAGGCGGCCTCGGCGGTCTTGCGGATGGCCAGCTTCGGCTTCTCGGCGTCGGCCTGCTTGCGCAGGGCGGCGTACGCGGACGGCTCGATCTCCGCCACGTCCAGCGTCCCGGCGGCCAGCGCGGCGGGCCGCCTCGCCGCCGGCACGGCGGCCAGCACCAGCGTGTCCAGCTTGGCCCGGTCGCCCCACCAGGCGGGATTGCGGGCCAGGGTGACCGTGCCGCCCTTCGGGGACACGTTGCGTACGGAGAACGGCCCGGCGGAGGCGGGGAGGCCGTGCCGGGCGGCGTCGTTGAAGGCCGTGGCGCTGCCGGTCACGGAGGCCGGGTACAGCGGCGCGAAGAGCGACTGCCAGTCCGCGTACGGCTTGGCGAAGGTGACCCGGACCTCGTGGGGCTCCTTGCCGGGCTCGACCGACTCGATGCGGTCGTACCCGGCATTGCGGGCGGTCCAGTAGGCGTCGTCCTTGCCGCGCAGGGCCTTCCACTGGGCGGCGAAGTCGGCGGCGCCGATGGCCCGGCCGTCGGTCCAGCGCGCCTTGGGGTTGAGCCGGTACGACACGACCTGCCTCGGCTCGGTGGTGGCCACGTCCGCCGAGTCGAGGTAGTCGGCGTCCCGCTGCGGGCGGCCCCGGCCGTCCAGCCGGAACAGGGTCGGCAGTACGGCGCCGGCGACCAGGCTCGTGGTGCCGTCGGCGCCTGCCTGGAAGGCGTTCAGGGTCGCCGGTACGGAGTCGACGGCCCAGCGCATGGTGCCGCCGTCCCGTACGGCGTCGCGCGGTGCCGTCGCGACATCGGTGCCGGCGGCGGCGTCGCCACCGGCGGACGAGCAGCCGGCGAGGGCGAGCGCGGCGACGGCGGCGATTGCGGTGCCGGTGGTGGTGACGCTGCGGGACATCCTGACGTACCTCCGCACGCGGGGCCATGATCACTTCGCGGTATTTGCCGCTTATCGCACCTACTGAAAGCGGAGCGCGGCGCTGCGCCGGGCCGACACGGCGTGCGGGGGGCGCGTGCCACCCGGGCGGCCCAACGTGGGTGGCTGCGGTGTCGTCGGCGGCCTGCGGCCCGGTGGCCGGGCTGTGCCGGCCCGTTCCGCTGGGGAAGGCTTGCGCACGCCCCCGGGACAGGGCGTCCGTGGCGCCTGCGTGGGAGAATCGGTGCAGATCTCTTCCCAAGCGCGACTGTGACGCGCGACACTCTCCTGGCGCCGGCATCGCGCACCCGCAAAGAGGCGGAGGTGAGGGCAGCCATGTCCCTGCAGGACGACCTTTCATCGGTTCAGCGTCGGCTCGACGATCTCAACAAGGCCGTCGCGCGGCTGGAGCAGCACGTCGGCAGCGCCAGCGTCGACATGCGCCGCGTGCGAGCCGATACCGAGCATCTGCGCGAGGACCTCGCGCTTCTCCAGCAGACCGCGCCACAGGGCGGCGGCGCCGGTGCGCCGGCCCGCCCGGAGATGGTGACGATCCCGGACGCGCCGTACGACCCGAAGCTGTGGTCCGGGGCGGAGGACGAGGGGCTGGGGTCGCCGTACGGGCACGCGCCGTAGGCGGCACGCACGCGTCGCCATAAGAGGCGCGAGACGCCGCCGTAACCCCCCACCCGCACTCCCCGGGAGTGATCCTTGGCCACCGGAACAGAGCCGCATACCGATGCCGCGCGCCGCGGCGTACTGACGACGGGGCGCGCGGCGATCGCGGCCCGGCACCTTCGCACGGACCGGTGGTGGGTGCCACCGCTGGTCACGGCGCTGGGGCTGGGGGCGTTCGTCGTGTATTCGACATGGCGCGCGTTCGCGAACACGAACTACTACAGCGAGCCGTATGTCTCGCCCTTCTACTCCCCCTGTCTGGGCGCGAACTGCGTGGACATGCCGCTGGGCGCGCGCTGGCCGCTGTTCGGCGAGTGGTGGGGGCTGTCGCCCGCCCTGCTGGTGCTGATCTTCCCGCTGGGCTTCCGGCTGACGTGCTACTACTACCGCAAGGCGTACTACCGGGGCTTCTGGGCGTCGCCGCCCGCCTGCGCGGTGGCCGAGCCGCACGCCACGTACACCGGCGAGACCCGCTTCCCGCTGATCCTGCAGAACATCCACCGCTACTTCTTCTACTTCGCGATCCCGGTGGCGGGGATCCTGACGTACGACGTCGTGCTGGCCTTCCGCGACACGCACGGCAACTGGGGGCACGCCGGGCTCGGCACGCTGATCCTCGTGGTCAACATCGTGCTGATCTGGGCGTACACCTTCTCCTGCCACTCCTGCCGGCACATCGTCGGCGGCCGGCTCAAGCACTTCTCCAAGCACCCCGTCCGCTATCGCCTCTGGTCCTGGGTCGGGAAGCTCAACGCCCGTCACATGCTGCTCGCGTGGGCGTCCCTGATCAGCGTGGCGGTCGCGGACTTCTACGTCTTTCTCGTCGCGAGCGGCGCATTCAATGATCCGAGGTTCTTCTGATGACGCAGGTCGAGCGGCATACGTACGACGTCGTGGTGATCGGCGCGGGCGGGGCCGGGCTGCGCGCGGCCATCGCGGCCCGGGAGCAGGGGCTGCGGACCGCGGTGATCTGCAAGTCGCTGTTCGGCAAGGCGCACACCGTGATGGCCGAGGGCGGCATCGCGGCGAGCATGGGCAACGCCAACTCCAGCGACAACTGGCAGGTCCACTTCCGCGACACCATGCGCGGCGGCAAGTTCCTCAACCAGTGGCGGATGGCGGAGCTGCACGCCCGCGAGGCGCCGGACCGCGTATGGGAGCTGGAGACCTGGGGCGCGCTCTTCGACCGTACGAAGGACGGCCGGATCTCGCAGCGCAACTTCGGCGGCCACGAGTACCCCCGGCTGGCGCACGTCGGTGACCGCACCGGCCTTGAGCTGATCCGGACCCTCCAGCAGAAGATCGTCTCGCTGCAGCAGGAGGACTTCAAGGAGCTCGGGGACCACGAGGCCCGGCTGAAGGTCTTCCAGGAGTGCACGGTCACCCGGGTGCTGAAGGAGGGCCCGAGGGTCTCCGGGGTCTTCGGGTACGTACGCGAGAGCGGGCGCTTCTTCGTCATCGAGGCGCCCGCCGTGGTGCTGGCGACGGGCGGCATCGGCAAGTCCTTCAAGGTGACGTCCAACTCGTGGGAGTACACCGGGGACGGGCACGCGCTGGCGCTGCTGGCGGGGGCGCCGCTGATCAACATGGAGTTCGTGCAGTTCCACCCGACCGGGATGGTCTGGCCGCCGTCGGTGAAGGGGATCCTGGTCACCGAGTCGGTGCGCGGCGACGGCGGGGTGCTGCGCAACAGCGACGGCAAGCGGTTCATGTTCGACTACATCCCGGACGTCTTCAAGGAGAAGTACGCCCAGAGCGAGGACGAGGCCGACGGCTGGTACGCGGACCCCGAGCACCACCGCCGACCGCCCGAGCTGCTCCCCCGCGACGAGGTGGCCCGCGCCATCAACTCCGAGGTCAAGGCGGGCCGCGGCTCCCCGCACGGCGGGGTCTTCCTGGACGTGTCGACCCGGCTGTCGGCGGAGGAGATCAAACGGCGGCTGCCGAGCATGCACCACCAGTTCAAGGAGCTGGCGGACGTCGACATCACCGCCGAGCCGATGGAGGTCGGCCCGACCTGCCACTACGTCATGGGCGGCGTCGACGTCGACCCGGATTCCGCTGCCGCGACCGGCGTCCCCGGCCTGTACGCCGCCGGTGAGGTCGCCGGCGGCATGCACGGCTCCAACCGGCTCGGCGGCAACTCCCTGTCCGACCTGCTGGTCTTCGGCCGCCGGGCCGGGCTGCATGCCGCGCAGTACGCCGCCGGGCTGGGCGCGGCCGGCCGCCCGCTGATCGCCGACGAGCAGATCGACGCGGCCGCCGCCGAGGCCCTGCGGCCCTTCAGCGCGGAGGGCGGCGACCCGGCGGCCCCCGAGAACCCGTACTCCCTCCACCAGGAACTGCAGCAGACCATGAACGACCTGGTCGGCATCATCCGCCGGGCCGAGGAGATGCGCGAGGCCCTCACCCGGCTCACGGCGCTGCGGCTGCGGGCCCGGCGGGCGGGGGTGGAGGGCCACCGGCAGTTCAATCCCGGCTGGCACCTCGCGCTGGACCTGCGGAACATGCTGCTGGTCAGCGAATGCGTCGCCCGCGCCGCTCTGGAACGTACCGAGTCGCGCGGCGGCCACACCCGCGACGACTACCCCGAGATGGACCGGCGCTGGCGCAAGGTCAACCTGGTGCTCGGGATCGCCGACGCCGAGGACGAATTCGGGCAGGTCTCCCTCATCCGGCGGGACATGCCGCCCATCCGCGGTGACCTGCAGGCCCTCTTCGAGAAGGACGAACTGCTGAAGTACCTGACGGACGACGAGGTCGACGCGTGAGCACCTACACAGCGCACTTCCGGGTATGGCGGGGCGACACCGAGGGCGGCGCCCTCCAGGACTTCGACGTCGAGGTCCACGACGGCGAGGTCGTCCTCGACATCGTCCACCGCATCCAGGCCACCCAGGCCGGCGACCTCGCCGTGCGGTGGAACTGCAAGGCGGGCAAATGCGGTTCCTGCAGCGCGGAGGTCAACGGACGTCCCCGCTTGATGTGCATGACGCGCATGTCGGTCTTCGGGGAGGACGACGTCATCACGGTCACCCCGATGCGGGCCTTCCCCGTCGTGCGGGACCTGGTCACCGACGTGTCCTTCAACTACGCCAAGGCCCGCGAGGTGCCCGCCTTCGTGCCCCCGGCCGGGGTCGCGCCGGGTGAGTACCGGATGGCGCAGGAGGACGTCGCCCGGTCGCAGGAGTTCCGCAAATGCATCGAGTGCTTCCTCTGCCAGGACACCTGCCACGTCGTGCGCGACCACGAGGAGAACAAGGCCGCCTTCGCCGGCCCCCGCTTCCTGATGCGTATCGCCGAACTCGACATGCACCCGCTCGACGCGGCCGCCGAAGCCGGCCTCGACCGCAAGTCCTCCGCCCAGGACGACCACGGCCTCGGCTACTGCAACATCACCAAGTGCTGTACAGAAGTCTGCCCCGAGCAGATCAAGATCACCGACAACGCGCTCATCCCCCTCAAGGAACGCGCCGTCGACCGCAAGTACGACCCGCTGGTCTGGCTCGGCAACGTGATCCGCCGCCGCGCCTGACCGCGACACGACGGACGGAGTCCGGCGCAGCCGTCCGAAGCTGGGGTCCCCCCTGCACGAAGTGCTTGGGGGAGCAGCGCCCGCGAGGACGGCATGAAGAGAGGTGCCGACCCGCTGGTCCGGCTCGGCAACGTGATCCGCCGCCGTGCGTGACGTCGGCCCGGACCGGAAACTCAGAAGAGGCTGAGCAGTTCCTCGGCGGTCATCTCGCGGGTCGACTCGTCGCCGGGGAGCGGCAGTTCGAACCAGACCGTCTTGCCGCGGTGGGTGCGGCGGGAGCCCCAGGCGGAGCTGAGGAGGGTGACGAGCTGGAGGCCGCGGCCGCCCTCGTCGGTGTCGCGGGCGCGGCGGCGGCGGGGCTGGACGAGGGCGTCGTCCCAGACCTCGCACACGAGGGTACGGTCCCGGAGCAGCCGGAGGCGGATGTCGCCCTTGCCGTGCCGGAGGGCGTTGGTGACGAGCTCGCTCACCAGTAGCTCGGTGGTGTCCACAAGGGCTTCGAGTCCCCAGGAGACGAGCCGGTCGCGGGTCAGTTCACGCGCCCGGGCCACCGACTTCGGGTTGGGCTCGAGCGTCCAGTCGCCGACCGAGTCCTCGGCGAGGCCCTGGACGCGCGCCATGAGGAGGGCGATGTCGTCCTCTCCGTGGGCCGTGTCGAGCTCGGCGAGTATGTGGTCGCAGACGTCCTCCAGGGGCCGCTGGGGGTCGTCCAGGGCGGCGCGGAAGGCCATGAGGCCCTCGTCCAGGGGGTGGTTGCGGGATTCGACGAGGCCGTCCGTGTAGAGGGCGAGGAGCGCGCCGTCCGGGAGGTCGACGTCGATCTCCTCGAAGGGCTCGCCGCCGACCCCGAGCGGCAGGCCCGAGGGGACCTCCAGAAGCAGGGCGGGCTCGCCGGGCTCCACGATGGCCGGCGGGAGGTGGCCGGCGTTGGCGATGGTGACGCGGCGGGTGACGGCGTCGTACACGGCGTACACACACGTGGCGAGGTAGACCTCGGACAGGTCGGAGGCGTCCTTGTCGCGGGCGCGGCGGCTGCCGCCCTCGGCCGGGCCGCCGAGGCCGCGGGCGACCTCGTCCAGGGCCGTGAGGACGTCGGCCGGTTCGAGGTCGAGCAGGGCCAGGGTGCGCACGGCGGTGCGGAGTTCGCCCATGGCGACGGCGGCGCGCAGGCCGCGTCCCATGACGTCGCCGACGACGAGGGCGGTGCGGTGGCCGGGCAGTTCGATGACGTCGAACCAGTCGCCGCCGACCTCGGTCTCCATGTTGCCGGGGAGGTAACGGCAGGCGATGTCCAGCCCGGCCGCTTCGGGGTTGCCAGGGGGCAGGAGGCTGCGTTGCAGTATCAGCGCGCGCTCGTGTTCACGCCGGTAGAGCCGGGCGTTGTCGATACAGACGGCGGCGCGGGAGGCCAGTTCCTCGGCGAGCATGCGGTCCCGCTCGTTGAAGGGCTCGCTGCCCTTCGCACGGGAGAACTGCACCAGCCCGAGCACGGTGTCGCGGGCGACCATCGGCACGGCCAGCGTGGACTGGACGAAGCTGTCGCCCTCGTCGGGCTCGGGCACCTGGGTCTGCGCCGTACGCAGCGCACTCGCGAAGGGCGAGGAGAACGGGTAGCGGTGCACCGCACCGACCGAGACCGGGCCGACGGGGACGGGTTCGTCGCCCTCCTTGACCGGCGGGAGGAGTCCGACCGGGGCGTCGGAGACCGCGCTGGCGAAGGCCACCCGGCGGATCTCGCCGCTGCCGTCGGCGGTACCGACCGGGCCCTCCTCGCCGGACAGCAGGGACTGGTAGAGGTCCACGGACGCCAGGTCGCAGAAGTGCGGCACGGCCACGTCCAGCAGCTCGCGTGCGGTCGTCTCCAGGTCCAGGCTGCTGCCGATCCGCCGGCCGGCCTCGTTGAGCAGCGCGAGATTGCGCCGGGTGTGCGCGGCCTCGCGCTCCGCGCGCTGACGGCCCGTCACATCCTGGGCCAGGCCCGCGACTCCGATCGGCCGCCCGCTGCCGCTGTGCAGCCGGTAGAGCGACATCGACCAGCGCCGACGGCTGCTCTGGCCGCCGCCACCGTGCTCGCCCCGGTCCCCGCGGTCCCCGGGCACCGTACCGATCAGCGTCATGTTCAGCACCGGGTCGCCGCTCTCCAGGACCTGGCGCAGCGCGGCGGTGAGACGGTCGCCCTCGACCCGGGAGAGGAAGTCGTAGGCAGTGCGGCCGCTGTAGTCCTTGACGGGCTTTCCGAAGGTGTCCGCGAACCGTTCGTTGACCCGCAGCAGCTTCAGATCCGTGTCGAAGAGGACGAAGCCCATCGGGGACTGCCCGAACACCGCCTGCGAGGACGCCAGGTCGGTCTCGATCTGCCGCAGTGCGCGCACGTCGACCGCGATACAGAGTGCTCCGCGCCCCCCGGTCTCGTTCTGCGAGGGCATGACGTAGATCTCGGCGAGCCCCTCCTGCCCGGAGGCGTCGTGGTAGGGCACGAGGCCGATCCACTCACGGCCGTCGAGTATCTGCGCGACGCGGTCGTGGGCCCGGTCCTGTACGTCCTGCGGTACGAAGGCCGCGATCGGGTCCTTGCCCAGCGCCTCGTCGGCGGTGACTCCGAAGAACTCCTCGGCGCGCTCGCTCCACTGCTCGACGCGGCCGTCCGGACCCAGCGAGAAGGACGCGACGCGTATGTAGTCGTAGATCGATCCGGGCGGGCTGGACTGCCAGACGTGCTGGCGCAGTGCCGCAGGGGTTCGGGGCTCTTGGCCACCCGATGGCTCAACACTCACGCCCGACCCCTCCAGCTCACACATACGGACCGGCTCGTGCCGAGTATTCAGCATTCACCCCGTTCCGCACATGGTCTTGTCGATCACAGCATCATCTCAGCACATACGCATACCGCTCCGTGCGCAGTTCAACTACCCTGCCCAGCCTGCGCCGACGCCTCCGGGAGGGGGCGCGTTGGTGAGGTGATGCGTCATGCCCTGGCCGGGAGCGCCAGCTCGAACCAGACCGTCTTGCCGAGGGAGCCGTGCCGGGTGCCCCAGCGGCGGGAGGCGCGGGCGACGAGCTGGAGGCCGCGGCCGCCCTCGTCGTCCTCGGTGGCGGAGCGCTCGCGCGGGGGGTCGGGGAGCGGGTCCGACACCTCCACCAGGAGCGATGTGCCGCGCACCATACGGACGCCGATGGGCCCGTGCGCGTACCTCAGGGAGTTCGTGACGAGCTCGCTGACCAGCAGTACGGTGACGTCGGTCAGCGCGTGGAGCCCCCACTCGGCGAGCGTCTCGCGCACATTCCGCCGCGCCTGCCGCACGGCGCTCGGATCGGCGGCAAAGGTCCAGGAGGCGGTGGACCCCTCGGGGAGGCTGCCGAGGCGGGCCATCAGCAGCGCTACGTCGTCGGGTTCGCGGCCGGGGGCCATGCTGGCGAGGAGGTCGTCGCAGGTGTCCTCCAGGGAGTCGTCGGCCCGGAAGCGGCGCAGGACGGCGACGAGCCGGTCGATGCCCTCGGAGATGTCCTCGCCGCGCGCCTCGACCAGGCCGTCGGTGTAGAGCACGAGCACCGCGCCGTCGGGCACCTCGACCTCCGACGACTCGAACTCCACGCCGCCGACGCCCAGCGGCACACCCGCCGGGACGTCCAGCTGCCGTACCTCCGCCTGGTCGCCGGGGCAGACCAGCAGGGGCGGCAGATGGCCGGCTCTGGCGACGGCGCAGCGACGGGTCGACGGGTCGTACACCGCGTACACACAGGTTGCCATCCACCCCTCGGAACGGCTCTGCGCGAGGTCGTCGCCCAGGTCGTTGACCCGGCGCAGCAGTTCGTCCGGGGCCATGTCCAGCCCCGCCAGCGTCCTGACCGCCGTACGCAGCCGCCCCATGGTCGCCGCCGCCCGCAGCCCGTGCCCCATCACATCGCCCACGACCAGTGCGATCCGCCCGCCCGCGAGCGGGATGACGTCGAACCAGTCGCCGCCGGCCGCCGCCCCTCTGCTCCCGGGCACATAGCGGAAGGCCAGCTGGAGCCCGGGCGGCTCGGGCATGCTCTGCGGCAGCAGGCTGCGCTGCAGCATCAGGGCGCCCTCGCGCTCGCGTACGTACAGCCGGGCGTTGTCCAGCGCCGCCCCTGAGCGGTCGGCGAGCTCCATCACCAGCGCGAGGTCGTCCTGGTCGAAGGGCTCCCGGCCCTCGATACGGCTCACCACGAGCAGCCCGAGCACGATGCCACGGGCGCGCAGCGGGGCAACCAGCAGCGAGTGCACACCGAGATCGACGGCGGCCTGGATCTTGGGATCCCCCGGATAGGTCGTGCCGCGCAGCTGTTCCTCGCCCTCGACCATCTGCGGCTTGCCGGTGTGCAGCGCCGTGCCGAAGATGCCCTCGGACGTGACCTGGATGACCTTGCCGATCCCGAGCATCTGGTCGACCAGCGGGCTCTCCTTGATCTTGCCGATGCCCAGCTGCCGCATGGCCGTGCTCTCGCTGTAGGGATGCAGTGGCAGCTCTCCGCCGTCCGGCACGGCGGGGTGCAGGATCACCCCGCTGAAGTCGCTGAACCGGGGGACGAGGGCCTCGGCCAGCACCTCCGCGATCCGCCGCACGTCGAGCAGGTCCGAGAGCTGTGACCCCACGTCGTTCAGCAGCGCCAGCCGCTGTCTGGCCCGCTCGATCTTGGCGTGCGCGAGCTGCCGCTCGGTCACGTCCATCACCGTGCAGCTGATGCCGAGCACGTGGCCCGCGCGGTCCTCCAGGCGGTGGTACGAGACCGATCGGTGCCCCTTGCCGGTCGCGGCCGGCATGATGAAGTCGATCACCGGGCGGCCGGTGGCCAGCACGTGCTTCTGGAGGATCGTCAGCTCCTCGGCCACCTTCGGATGCACGATCTCCTCCGCCCTGCGGCCGAGGTGCTCGGCGACCGGGCGGCCGTTCATGACGGCCAGGGCCTCGTTGACACGTACGTAGCGCAGATCGGTGTCGAAGATCGCGACGCCGAGCGGTGAACTGTCGAAGAGGCTGTCCAGCGCGGCCAGATCGTGCTCGAGCGTCTGCAGCCGGCTGGTCTCCGCGATCGACGCCAGGACGAAGGGGCGGCCGTCCCCGTCCACGAGCAGCGACGCCCGGGCCTCGACCTGTACCGCGTGTCCGTCGCGGTGCCGCAGTGACAGGATCCCCGTCCACCGGCCGGCCCGCAGCAGTTCAGCGAGGATCTGCTCGGCCGGCCCCGGGGCCGGCACCGCGGCCATCCGTCTCGCGTGCGCCCCCGCCCCGTCCGTGACCAGCAGCCCGGTGAGCCGGCGCCCGACGATGTGCTCGCCCGCCCAGCCCAGGATCTCCTCCGCCAGCGGGCTCCACAGCAGGACCCGGCCGCTGGTGTCCAGCATGACCACGGCCACCCGCAGCGTGTCCAGCAGCGTCCCCGCCTTGCGCGCCCCCTCGGCGTACGGCCCCGGGTGCAGTCCCGCCCCCTTCCGAGCACGCGCGTTTCCCGCCCCCGGCGCCCCCGGCTCCTCCAGGGCCTCTCCGGTCCCACTGTCGTCAACGCTGGCGCTCACGCCCTCCACATCCCGACCGGGTCGGGCCGGCTTCCCGGCCATTGGCGGATCAATCCCCCCATACCCGATATTCCGCTCGCGCTACCTCCCCGCCTCCGACGGCCTGCCGCTCCGGACCAGCCGCGCCGCCGCCCAGGCGACCGCGGGGCGGTCCTGGTCGAGCCAGTCGACGGAGTCGATGTCGTCGGGGGTGAGCCAGCGCAGCTGGTCGTGGTCCTCGAGGGGTTCGGGGGTGCCGGCGAGGATGCGGGCGGTCCAGACCTGGAGGACGTAGCCGGGCTTGGGGAGGGGCCACTCCCCCGGGACGGGTTCGAGCGGTTCGGCGTGGATGCCGAGTTCTTCGCGGAGTTCGCGTACGAGGGCCTTCTCGGCCGACTCGCCGGATTCGACCTTGCCGCCGGGGAGTTCCCAGCGGCCCGCGAGTTCGGGCGGGGCGCTGCGGCGGGCGGCGAGGAGGCGCCCCTGGTCGAAAAGGGCCGCACCGACGACGACCACACGCTCAGTCATGCGCGGCACTCTATGACGCGCGCTGGTCTATTCGCTCGATCACGTACAGCTGCCGGTGACCCCGGGCGTCGAGCGCGTCCGCTATGCGCTCGGCCTCCTCGCGGGTGGCGTAGCGGCCGACGCGATAGCGGTTGCCGTTGTCGTCCTGGCGGATGACGACCCAGAGGAGCTCGCTCATCGGGCGGCTCTCACCCCCTCGATGTCGCGGAGGTGGGCGACGTTGGCGAGGTCGTCCGCCTCCCGGCTCGGCGCGCCGGCGAACCAGGCGTCGAGGATCTCCTTGAGCAGTGGCTCGCTGGTCAGCCGCAGGCTCAGGGCGAGGGCGTTGGCGTCGTTCCAGCGGCGGGCGCCGTCGGCGGTGTAGGCGTCGGTGCAGAGGGCGGCGCGTACGCCGGGGAGCTTGTTGGCGGCGATGGAGGCGCCGGTGCCAGTCCAGCAGCAGACGACGGCCTGGTCGGCCTGGCCGTCGGAGACCGCCTGCGCGGCGGCCTCGGCGCTCCAGGCCCAGTCGTGCCGGTCACCCGGGCGGAGGGCCCCGTATGCGAGCACGGTGTGACCGCGCAGTCGCAGCTCGTCGATGACGGTGCGGGCGACAGGCTCGTCGATGTCCGAGGAAACGGCGATGCGCATATGCCGGAGCCTACGCCCGAACGTCACACCGCGGACACGTTCGGACGGGAATCGACTCGAACGAGCCATGTTCCGTATGGGAGTTGACTGATTCGGTCCGGCGAGATCAGGACCGGACGACCGACCCGGACGCCACGTACATCACTTGACCGGCATGTGATACGCCACCCGGTAGCGGTCGGCCGGGACGACCAGGTCCGCCGTCTCCACCGGCAGCCCCGAGGCGTAGTAGGTCCGCTGGATCTCGATGACCACATGCCCCGGGACCCCGCCCAGGAGCGAGGTCTCCTCCGCGAGCCCCGGGCGGGCGCCGACGTCCTCGGCCACATGGTCGACGACCACATCCAGGGCCGCCATGCGCTGCACGACACCCTGCCCGCCCACCGGGCCCTCCTCGGGCAGCATCGCGGGGGTCCGGCCGGTGACCGCCAGCGGCTCCCAGGAGGTGGAGAGCATCATCGGTTCGCCCTCGGTCCGGAAGAGGTAGTTGGTGCGCATCACCCGGTCGCCGGGCTGGATGCGGAGCCGCTCCGCGATCCGGGCCGTGGCCGTGGCCTGGACACTGCTGGACTCCCATGTGCCCTTGAAGCCCTCGTCCGCCTGCTCCTGCCGGAAGGGCGTGGACTGGCCGGTGGCCGGGTGGTAGCCCGTCCGGATGATCCGGCGCGGCTCCGGGCGTTCGCGCACGTACGTCCCCGAGCCCGAGCGGCCCTCGACGAACCCCTCGGCCATCAGCACCTTGCGCGCTTCGAGGGCGACGGTGTCCGACACCCCGTACTCGGTACGGATGCGGGCCTGGGAGGGAAGCCTGGTGTGCGGCGGGAGGGTGCCGTCGAGGATCTTCCGTCGCAGATCGTCGGCGACGCGAAGGTACGCGGGCTGCTCACCGAAAGGCACGTGCCACTCCCTCGGGTTGACGGACAGCAACAGCTTCGCAACTGAGGGTGGTCAACCGCAAGTCATGGCCAGAGATTTACGCAGTGTCAGCCCAGCAGCTCGAAGCACGCGATGGCCGCGCGGGCGTGCTGCTCGGCCTGGTGCCGGACCGGGATCCACCGGGCGCGGTGAGCCGTCTCGTACGAGCGGCACCAGTCGGTGACGAGGTGTTCGAGGCGCCCCCGCATCTCCGCGAGGGCGAAGGAGGGCTCGGCCACCCCGCGTACGAAGCGCAGCAGCATGGACGCGGCGCGCAGCGGCAGCCGCTGCGTGTAGATCTCGACGCTGCTCACCCGGGCCCGGGTCATCACGGGCAGCGGCGGCCCGCCCGGGCGGAGCAGGGCCGGATCCCAGTCGGCGGCGAGCTGCGGGCCGACCGCGGCGATCTCGGCGGCGGCGCGCAGCAGGGGCCCGGCGTCACGGCCGGCGACGAGAGGGCGGACCTCGGCGATGAGCCGCTGGACGAGATGGCTGCCGTGCCGCAGGGTGTCACCGGCGGTGCGCAGGGCCCCCTCGGCGGCGGGGTGCGGCGAGATGTCCGAGGCGCTGTCGCAGCCCCACATCGGGACCTCGGCGATCGCGGTGACGCCGCCGTAGCGATGGAGATACGTCCACGTGGAGTGGTCGGCGTCCTCGCGGGAGCGGGATCCGCTCGGCGGCGGCATGACGTAGACCCCGGGTCCTGGGCTCGGCCAGTGGAAGGCGTCGGAGGAGCCCGCCTCCAGGGGGATGTCGAACTCCGCGGCGGACTTGGCGATGCGCTCGGCCAGCCGGGGGATGTCGCGGGTGAGCTGTACGAAACTGCCGCCGACGTCGATGCCGTGCAGGGAGATCTGCAGCACCGGACGCAACTCGTCGATGACCTGTATCAGCGCCCGCGTCTCGGGCAGGGCACCGCTGAGCCGGCCGTCGGCCGCCAGCCACTCGGGCTGCTCGGCGGCGCACGGTCGGAAGAAGTGCCGGTAGTGGCCGAGCATGGTGAACTCGCCCTCGGGGACCGCCTCGTTGAGCCTCGCGCCGTCCGGGTCGGCGCAGAGCAGGAAGTGCCAGGCCGCGTCGGCCCCGGCCAGCAGCCGGTCCTCGCCGCCGACCCGCTCGGCGAGCCGCAGGACGGTGGCGCCGCCGACCATCTCATTGGCGTGCGGGCCTGCCACGACCAGGACATTGCGCTGCCCGTGCCCCATGGACAGCAGCCACAGGGGCTCCCCCGCCCGGGACCTTCCGACCTGACGCAACCGGCACAGCTCCGGGCTGCGGGAGGCCAGTCGGCGTGCTGCTGCGGTGACCTCGTCCACGGTCGGATATCGATCGCAGGCGAGGCCTTCCCCCCATGCCTTCATTCAGTTCCCCCGGGACGCGCTGGTGCAGTCTTTGACTGGATTCTTCCAATTCGCCCTTACCGGAGGCTAGAGCGCGTCGGAGCGCGGTTTTTTTTGCGGCTCGGTTCGCCTCCGCCGCGCTCGGTCACTGTCGACAGTCGATCGTGCTCGCTCGCTCGTTCCTCGCGAACTGCGCGCGTTCTCCTTTTCGACAGCGACCGCTCCGCTTCGGCTCACTCGCCGACCCGGAACCGCGGATCCCTGGGTGACCGGAGGGCAATAGGTAAGGGGCGCGCCCTCCTAGGACGCGCCCCTTACAACACACGAACCGTCAGTGGCGGCGGGCCGCCTGACGGCGCCGGGTGGCGAACAGCACGCCCGCGCCGGCGGCGACCAGGACGGCCGCACCGGCCGCGAGGGCGCCGGTGCCGTTGCTGCCGGTCTCGGCGAGGTCACCGGAGGAGGCGCTCGCGGAGGCGGAGGCCGCGACGTCCGAGGCGGAGGCGGAGGCGGAAGCAGCCGGGGAGGACTCGCCCGAGGACGGCGTGGTCGACGCCGACGCGGACGGGGTGGCCGACTCGGACGCGGAGGCGGACTCCGAGGGGCTGCTGGACGGGATGACCTGCGCGGTGCAGTCCTTGGTGCCGCCGTTCCACCACGCGATCTTCTTGTCGCCGATGACCGCGTGGTCCGGGCCCTCGGGGAGATCGCCGTGCGTGTAGCCGTCGTTGGCGTTGTAGTCGCCGTCGTACTTGGTGTTGCCGTAGTACAGGTCGACCTGGGCGAAGCAGCCGACGTCCGGGAAGGCGACGTCGAGCGTGTCGGTCTGGCCCGACTTCACGGTGGCGGTGTCCCAGTCGTGGAAGACCTGCTTGCCGGAGGTCTCGAAGGTCGCGCCGTGCGTACGGTACGAGGCCAGGGAGGCCGTGCAGGACGCCGAGTCCGAGGAGGTCCGGACCTTGACGTGGACCTTGCCGTCGTCGCCGGCCTTGAGGTTGATGTCGTCGACCTTGACGGAGGCGTACCAGTTGGTGCCGTCGACGGAGAACTCGCACTTGTCGGTGGAGGTCTTCGTACCGCCGCCGTTACCGGGCTTGTAGCCGGCCGGGGTGCCCTTGTTCCAGCCGCTGCCGCCCTCGCAGGCGTACGCGGCGGTGGACCCGGCGACAGAGAGAGCGAGAGCTGCGGCGCTTACGCCGAGCAGCCGCCGCATGGTGACACGTCTCGATATGGACATGCAGTTACCAATCTGGCGATACGTGGCCCGGAGCGCATCGAAAACGGCAGCCCTCCCCGTACTAGGACAGGCCGAAAGCAGTGCTGGGCGGGGGTGGTCGAGGTAACACTGGACACTGAGGCCACAGTGGCATCACGCATCGTGGACGCTGTCGTCGAACGCTGTCAACCCGCGTGTCCGGTATATCGGATGGATTCCGTAAAGACTCTTCACGGCACGTCAACCGGTCGCCCGATAGCTCCGCTTGATGCCCTGACCGGCGGGCCGGCGGCGCCGGAAAGCGGTCAGGCGGTGAACCCCACATGGACGTGGTCGTGGTGGGTGTTGTCGGAGAAGAACTGACCGCCCGAGCCGCCCGAGCCGCCCGACAGCTGCACCGGGCCGCCCACGTTGTACGAACCGGCCGCCGCCGCGTCCCGCATGAAGGACTCCACCAGCCCCCGGGACGTAACCGGGTCGACCACCGCGTGCCCGTTGATCTGCCAGACGTCGAAGGCCCGGCCGAGCGGATGGTCGCTGGGCCGGCTGGTGCCGAACACATCCAGCGGATGCCCGGAGCGGACCACGCTGATGTACATCCGGTACGTCCCGGCCAGATCCAGCAGCGCCCGCAGCACGCTCGCGTGGATGTTCCCGCTGCGGATGTCGGCCTCCGCCGCGGGCGGCAGGACGATCCGCGAGTCGGCCAGCACCCGCCGGGCGGCGCTCGGCAGCGACTTCGCGGCACCGCCGGGCCGCGCAGGGTGCAGCGCGGTCACCCTCCACCGGGGCTGCGCGCGGCTCAGCCGTACGTCGACGGTCGTGCCGCCCGTATGCCCGGCCGTCCACTGCCGGCACACCACCAGCACGCTCGCCGAGTCCGCCAGGATCCCCCCGTACTGCGCGTCGACCACCTGCAGCGCCGCCTCGTCCGCCGCCGGCAACAGCGCCCCGGCCTCCTCCACCAGCGACCCCGGCGCCCCCAGCGCCGCCACCCTCTTCTTCGCCGCCGCCACCCCGCCCTGCCCGGCACCCCACGCACCGATGGCCTCCACGACCTGCACGGCGCGCAACTTCACGGCAGGGTCCACGTCATCCCGGTTCGGCCGCCACACCGTGGTCGCGGGCAGGGCGGAGGACGGCGACGGGGCCGGGGACGGCGACGCGGAAGAAGCCGACGGCGTCACCGACCGCGACGATGCGACGGACGGCGTCGGACCGGCCTGCGTCCTCGACGTCCCCGAGCAGCCCGCCGCGCCGATCAACAACCCGCCCACGCCGAGCAACAGCGCCCGCCGGTCGACCGGATGTCCCATGCCGCGCCTCCCTTACGTACGAGTCCACCGTACGGCGGTGGGTGCGATGGGACCGGGTCGCGGCTACGTGCCCAGGGCGGCGATCTCCACCGACAGCAGCAGCCGCTGTGTCGGGTCGCGGAAGGACAGGCCGAAGGTCTGCTCGGCCCTGCGCAGGCGTTGCCGGAGGGTGTTCTGGTGGATGTGGAGGGCCGCGCTGGCCGGTACGACGTCGCCGAAGTGGCGTAGGTAGGCGGCCAGGGTGGTGAGGTAGTCGGTGCCGTGCTCGGCGTCGTGGGCTGCGATCTGCTCGGCGGTGCCGGTGCGGAGGTCGTCGTTGTCGCGCACGGTGGCGAGGAGGCGTCGGAGCACCAGATCGGCGCGCAGCTCGTGTGTGCGGTAGGTGCCGGGGGCCGCGCGTTGGTCGTGGAGGTGGTCGAGCGCGGCGTCGATGTCACGGCGTGCTTCGCGCAGGGCGGCCGGCGAGTCGACGGCGCCGGAGCGCACGGAGGTGTAGGTGCGCCGAAGGGATCGGCGGGCGCGGTCCGCGAGGTGGTCGAGCAGGTGGTCCACCGGTACCGATGCGGGGGCGGCGGTCGGGAGGAGGGCGTAGAGCCGGTCGCCGATGAGGGTGGCGACCGGGTCGTGCCCCAGGGAGCGGCCGTCCAGGGTGATGAGGTCGAGCATCCTCATCAGGTCGGCCCGCATCCGCATGGTGTCGTCCCCGTCCCCCGCGGCGGCCTGGTGGACGGGCGGGGAGGATTCGGCCAGGCCGAGCAGGACGGCGGGCAGCCGGATCCCGGTCAGGCGGTCCGTCGGCGCCCCGGTCTCGAGGGCGGACCGCAGGGCGCGGTTGCGGCTGTCCTGGTCGTCGTCGACCTGCCTGCGGAGCGCGAGCATGTGCAGCGCCGCGACCCCGGCCGCTTCGCGCAACGTTGCCTCGTGGTCGCCGACCGGCCGCCGGTCGGCGTCGGCGAACGCCACCCAGAGCGAGCCCAGGACGTCCTGGCCCACCCTGATCACCACGGCCAGGCGCGGCAGGTCGCCGGGCCGGTCGCGGCGTACGACGGCGTCACTCCTCCACAACTCCTTGTCCAGGTGGTCGGCGACGGCCTCCTGGGGCACCTGCCTGCCCAGGATTCCGCGCCTGCGGGTCTCGTCGATGGGCTGGTCCGGCAGGTTGGAGTAGGCGACGAGGACCTGGTGGGTGTCCATGATCGCGACGGCGCCGCCGACGATCGCGGCGACCGCGTTGGCGAGGGCGAACAGGTCGCCGCCGGGGAACCGGCGATCGTCGGTGCCGGGGCCGGCCGAGCGCGCGGCGAGCAGCGTGGTCACCATGTGCTGGATACGGGTCCACGGCACCCGCGGGTCCATCGCCAGCACGGTGACTCCCCGCTCCGTCGCCCGGTCCACGAAGCCGGTGGGCGCGGGGAGCGCGCACTTCACGGCGAGGGCACTCCGGTGATCCACGGCGGTGCGCAGCGCGGCGTCGGCTGCCGTGTCGTCGGCCGGATCGAGTCCCACGGCGAGCAGCAACTGCCCGGGCGGCAGGTCGCCGGCCGCCTCCGGGCAGTCGAGGAGTTCGACCCCTTCGATGGCCGGCGCCTGGGCACCGCCACCCGCGAGCACGGTCACCACGTCCTCGGGCATCGAGTCGACGAGCTGTGCCAACGGCAGTGACGTCATCCGTACTCCTCACGGGTGATGTCGGACCCGACATCCACGCCCATCACCGAGTGTACGTTTCGACATTGCTCCTGGGGTTCCGGCATCCCATGCTCGAGCTCAGCGCACCGCGACCCGAAGGAGCCGGCGTGACCGTTCTGACGCACACCCCGAACCGGCAGACCCCGGCGTCCATGAGCGACGCCGAATGGCAGGCGAGGCTCGAACTGGCGGCCTGCTACCGGATTTTCGATCATCTGGGCTGGGTCGAGATGATCTTCAACCACATCACGCTGCGAGTCCCCGGTGAAGAGGACAGCCTGCTGATCAACCCGTTCGGCCTGATGTACCAGGAGGTCACCGCGTCGAACCTGGTGAAGATCGATCACCAGGGGAACATCCTCTCCGACTCGCCCTGGCCGGTGAACGAGGCCGGGCTGCTGATCCACACGACCCTGCACGCGAGCCGCCCCGACGCCCGGTGCATCATGCACACCCACACCACGGCCGGCACCGGCGTGGCCTGCATCGGTGACGGCCTGGACCCGGACAACTTCTACTCGGCCCAGCTGTTCGAGATGGTCGCGTACCACGACTTCGAGGGCATCACCGTCGATCCGGAGGAGCAGCCGCGGCTGGTCGAGGACCTGGGCGACCGCAATCTGATGATCCTGCGCAATCACGGGCTGCTCGCGCTGGGACCGACCCTGCCCGCCGCGTTCTCGGCCCTGTGGACCCTTCAGCGGGCCTGCGAGATCCAGCTCGCGGCGGGATCCACCGGCCGGCCCCTGGCCGAGGTCAGCCGCGAGGCCGCGGTCCGGTCGACGAGGGAGTCCTTCCAGCTGGGGGACCGTACCGACGCGGGCCGGACCCTCTTCGACGCGCTGCGGCGCAAGATCGACCGTATCGATCCGTCCTACCAGAGCTGAGGGATGGCCTTGAAGATCTCGATTGTCGGACCGGGTGCCGTCGGAGCGACCTTGGCCGCGTCTTTCACCGCCTCCGGCGCGCAGGTGTCCCTGCTGGGCGCGCCGGGCGCTCAACTGGACGCCATCGTCGAGCACGGGCTGCTGGTGGACAGTCCCGGCCGCAGCGCCCGGTACCGCCTCGCCGCCTCCGACGACCCCGCGCGGCTTCCCGAGCCGGAGCTGGTGGTCATCTGCGTCAAGGGCCAGGACCTGTCCGCCGCCGTCGCACGCGTCCGGCCGTGGATCGAGGCCGGTGCCGACGTGCTCGTGGTGGCCAACGGCGTCCCGTGGTGGCTGCTGGCCACCGTGAGCGCCGCCGATCCGGTGATCCGGAGCGTGGACCCGGACGGCGGCCTGCTGGAACTGCTGCCGCCCATCCGGGTGATGGCCGGTGTCGCGCACTTCAGCAGTTCCGTCCCGGCGGCGGGACACGTGACGCATTCCAGCGGCGACTGCCTGATCATCGGCGACCCGCTCGGCGGGGTCTCGGCCCGTGTCGACCGGTGCGCCAAGGCGCTGTCCGCGGGCCCGGTCCGTGCCGAGGTCAGCGCGGACATCCGTACGGCGATCTGGGAGAAGCTGCTCGGGAACGTGAACCTCAACCCGGTCAGCGCGCTGACCGGCGGGACGGTGCTGGAGATCCTCGAGCACCCCGATCTGCGCGCGCTGTGCGCCGCCATCTTCACCGAAGCGGCCGAAGTGGGCGCGCGGTTGGGCATCCCCACCGCGATGTCGGCGGACGAGCGGCTCGACGTCGCCCGCCGGCTCGGCGCCTTCCGCACCTCGATGCTGCAGGACTCCGACCGTGGCCGGCGCCTGGAGACGGACGCCATTCTCGGCGCCGTACGGGAACTCGCAGGGCGCACCGGCGTTCCCAGCCCGGCCATGGACGCGGTCGACGGCCTGCTGTCCCTGCGCGAGCGGATCCGCCACGCGGACCAGGGACAGGAGCCCGGCTGATGGCCCACCCGCTCGGCACGACACCGTCGAAGATCATCGCCGTGCACCTCAACTACCGCAGCAGGGCGGCGGAACGCGGACGCGTGCCCGACCGGCCGTCGTACTTCCTCAAACCGCCGTCGTCGCTGGCCGGCAACGGCGACCCGGTCCACCGGCCGCGCGGCTGCGAACTGATGGGGTTCGAGGGCGAGATCGCCCTGGTGATCGGCCGTCGCGCACACCGGGTCGCCCCGCAGGACGGCTGGCGGTACGTCGCCTACGTGACCGCGGCCAACGACGCCGGAGTGTACGACCTGCGCCACGCCGACCGCGGCTCCAACCTGCGTTCCAAGGGCGCCGACGGCTTCACCCCGATCGGCCCGAGGCTGCTGGACGCCGAACGGCTCGACCCGGCGGCGCTGCACCTGCGTACCTGGGTCAACGGCGAACTCGTCCAGGACGACACCACCGACACCCTGCTGTTCCCGTTCGCGGATCTGGTCGCCGACCTGTCGCGGCTGGTCACGCTCGAGCCCGGCGACGTCATCCTCACCGGCACACCGGCCGGCGCGTCCGTCGTCTCGCCCGGCGACACGGTCGAGGTCGAGGTCGGCGACGGCACCGTCAGCACCGGCCGGCTGCGCAACCGGATCTCCGAGGCCGATCACGACCTGGAGGCCTGGGGTGCGATGCCCAGGGCCGATGAGGCCGAGCGCGCCGCGGCCTGGGGCGCGGCGTACGAGCCCGAACCCCTGCTGGACAAGCGGATCGAGCAGGGACTGCGGGACCTCGCCGTGGCCACGCTCAGCGCGCAGCTGCGCAAGCGCGGCCTGGTGCAGTCCAGCATCGACGGGGTACGCCCCACGCGGCCCGGCGACAAGATGGTCGGCGTCGCCCACACGCTGCGCTATCTGCCGCTGCGCGAGGACCTGTTCCAGCGGTACGGCAACGGAATGAACGCCCAGAAGCGGGCCATCGAGGAGCTGCGGCCCGGCCAGATCCTGGTCATGGACGCCCGCCGGGACACCACGGCGGGCACCCTCGGCGACATCCTCGCCCTGCGCGCCCTGCGGCGCGGAGCGGCCGGGGTCGTCACGGACGGGGCGCTGCGCGACAGCGCGGTGGTCGCCGAGCTCGACCTGCCGGTGTACTGCGGTGGCACGCACCCGTCCGTGCTGGGCCGGCGCCACGTCCCCTGGGACACCGGAATCCCGATCGCCTGCGGCGGGGCCCTGGTCCAGCCCGGCGACCTCCTGGTCGGCGACGCCGACGGCGTGGTCGTCGTGGACCCCTCGCTCGCGGAGGAGCTGATCGCCGACAGCGCCGAGCAGGAGTCGCAGGAGCGCTTCATCACCGAGCAGGTGCGGGCCGGCCGCTCGATCGACGGCCTGTACCCGCTGGGCCCGGACTGGCAGGGACCGTACGAGCAGTGGCGTGTCAGGCGCGCACAGCAGGGAGAGACCGCATGAAGTTCCGCAGCGACCCGGCCGCCATCCGGGGTTCCATCGCCCCCGTCGTCACCCCGTTCACCGACGACGGAGCCGTCGACCACGACAGCCTGCGCGGGCTGGTCAGCTGGCAGCTGGAGTCCGGCTCGCACGGCATCTCGCTGGGCGGCTCCACCGGCGAACCCAGCGCGCAGAGCACCGCCGAGCGGATCGCCGCCATGCGCACCGCGACGGAGGCGATCGCCGACCGGGTGCCCTTCCTGCCCGGCACCGGCTCGCACAAGCTCGACGAGACCCTGGAGATCACCGCCGCCGCCCGCGACCTGGGCGCGGACGCGGCCCTGGTCATCACCCCCTACTACGCCCGCCCCACGCAGGAGGCGCTGTACCAGTGGTACGCCACGGTGGCCCGGGAGTTCCCCGACCTGCCGCTGGTCGTCTACAACGTGCCGTCCCGCACCGCGGTCGACATCGCTCCGGAGACCGTCAGGCGGCTCTTCACCGACTTCGACAACATCGTCGGCGTCAAGGAGACCACCAAGGACTTCGAGCACTTCTCCCGGGTGCTGCACGCCTGCGGCCCCGAGCTGCTGGTGTGGTCGGGCATCGAGCTGCTGTGCCTGCCGCTGCTGGCCCTGGGCGGGGCCGGCTTCGTCAGCGCTGTGGCCAACCTGGCGCCGGCCGCGGTGGCGCGGATGTACGAGCTGTGGGAGGCGGGAGACCCCGAGAGCCTGGCGGCCGCCCGCGATCTGCACTTCCGCCTGCATCCCCTGGTCGACCTGCTCTTCGTCGAGACCAATCCGGCTCCGGCCAAGTGGGTGCTGCACCAGCAGGGGCGCATCGCCTCCCCGCACGTACGGCCACCGCTCATCACCCCCACCGAGCCGGGACTTGCCCGTATCCGGGCGTATCTCGCCGAGGGCGCCGACCTCGTCCAGCCCCTCGTCCAGCCCGTCTGACCCGCCACGAAGGAGGAGCCATGCCCAGCACGCGCCCGGCAGGACTGCCCGGCACCATCCGTCACTGGATCGGCGGCGAAGCCACCGACAGCGCCGACGGCCGCACCTTCGACGTGTCCGATCCCGCCTCGAACACCGTGTACGCCCAGGCCTCGGCGGGCGGCCGCCCGGACGTAGACCGGGCGGTGGCCGCCGCCAAGGCCGCGTTCCCCGCCTGGTCCGGGCTGTCGAACCGGGCCCGGGCCACCACACTGCACCGCATCGCGGACCAGGTGGAGGCCTGCCACGAGCAGCTGGCGCAGTTCGAGTCGTACGACTCCGGGCTGCCGATCACCCAGGCGCGGGGCCAGGCCCGGCGCGCCGCCGAGAACTTCCGCTACTTCGCGGACGTGATCGTGGCGCTCGGCGAGGAGGCCTTCCGTCAGGGCGAGGAGCAGTTCAGCTATGTGGTGCGCGCCCCGGTCGGCGTCGCCGGGCTGATCACACCGTGGAACACGCCGTTCATGCTGGAGAGTTGGAAGCTCGCCCCGGCGCTGGCCGCGGGCTGCACCCTGGTGCTCAAGCCGGCCGAGTGGACGCCGCTGTCGGCCGGGCTGTGGCCACAGATCCTCACCGCCGCGGGGCTCCCGGCCGGAGTGGTCAACGTCGTGCACGGCATCGGTGAGGAGGCCGGCCAGGCGCTGGTCGACCACCCCGGCGTGCCGCTGATCTCCTTCACCGGCTCCACCGACACCGGCCGGCACATCGTCCGCAGCTCCGCCCAGCACCTGAAGAGCACCTCGATGGAACTGGGCGGCAAGTCCCCGGCGATCGTGTTCGCCGACGCGGATCTGGAAGCCGCCCTGGACTCGGTGGTCTTCGGGGTCTTCTCCCTCAACGGCGAGCGTTGCACGGCCGGTTCGCGGGTGCTGGTGGAATGGCCGGTGTACGAGGAGTTCACCCGCCGGCTGGCCGAGCGCGCCGAGCGGGTGAAGGTCGGCGCGCCGTCCGATCCGGCGACCGAGGTCGGCGCCCTGGTCCACCCCGAGCACTACGCCCGGGTCCTGCACTACGTGGAGACCGGCACCAAGGAGGCCCGCCTCGCCGCCGGCGGACGGCGCCCGGAGCACCTACCGGAGGGCAACTACCTCCAGCCGACCGTCTTCGCCGACGTCTCCCGGGACGCCCGGATCTTCCAGGAGGAGATCTTCGGCCCGGTCGTCGCGGTCGCCCCCTTCGACGACGAGGCACAGGCGGTCGCGCTGGCCAACGCCACGCAGTACGGGCTCGCCGCGTACATCTGGACGTCCGACCTGAAACGCGGTCACCGCATCGCGCACGCCGTCGAGTCCGGCATGGTGTGGATCAACTCCCACAACGTACGTGACCTGCGGACCCCCTTCGGCGGCGTCAAGGCCAGCGGTCTCGGCCGGGAGGGCGGCGCCCACAGCATCGACTTCTACACCGAGGCGAAGATCGTGCACGTGGCGCTGGGAGAGGTGCACACCCCGCGGTTCGGGACGGGAGACCCCGTATGAACACCGGCATGAACCCCGGCACCGCACCCGACGTCGTCCGTTCCGCCTACGCCCAGCTCGTGGTCACCGACCTCGCCAGAGCCCGGTGGTTCTGGGTGGACATGCTCGGCTTCCACGTGCAGTACGAGGACGCCGGGAGTCTCTGTCTGCGCGGCACGGACGAGCTGACCCACCACTCACTCGTACTGCGCCAGGGCGAGGTCGCCGCACTCGACCACCTCGCCTACCGCGTCCGCACCCCCGCGGACGTCGACAAGGCCGAGCGGTACTTCACCCGCCTCGGCTGCCCGGTGCGCCGCGTCCCGAAGGGCGCGGGCACCCAGGGCGTCGGCGACGCCGTACGGGTCGTCGACCCGCTGGGTTTCCCGGTGGAGTTCTTCCACGACATCGAGCACGCGGAACGGCTCATCCAGCGCTACGACCTGCACCGCGGCGCCGAGGTCGCGCGCCTGGACCACTTCAACATCTGCACCCCCGACATACCGGCCGCGTACGCCCACTACACCGCGCTCGGCTTCGGCTGCTCGGAGACGATCGAAGGCGACGAGCACGAGCTGTACGCCGCCTGGATGTACCGCAAACAGACCGTCCACGACGTGGCCTTCACCGGTGGCGCCGGGCCGCGCCTGCACCACGTGGGTGTGGCCACGCACGAGTCCCACCACGTGCTGCGCACGGCGGACATCTTCGGCGCGCTCCGCCAGGAGCACCACATCGAGCGCGGCCCCGGCCGCCACGGTGTCTCCAACGCCTTCTACCTCTACCTGCGTGACCCCGACGGGCACCGCGTCGAGATCTACACCTCCGACTACTACACCGGCGACCCCGACCACGAGACGTACCGCTGGAACGTCCACGACGACCGCCGCCGCGACTTCTGGGGAAGCGCGGTGATCGAGTCCTGGTACAAGGAGGCCAGCCCGGTCCTCGGCCTCGACGGAACGCCGCAGCCGGTCACCGACACGCTGCTCGACGAGTCCGCCGTCCACGTCGGTGCGGACGGGCTGGGCTGAGCACCGGCCGGCCGGGTATGACCGGGCCGGGGGGGGGTGGGGGGGGCGGGGGGGGTCCGGCGTGGGGGCCGGGGGGGGGGGGGGGGGGCCGGTCTGCCCCCGCGCGCGCGGTGTAGCCCGGGGCGGCCCCCGGGCCTCCCGCCCCCCCACGGCCCACTTCCTTGCGCGCTGCCTGTCAGCCGCCGTCGGCGGTGAAGCCGGCGCTCTCGATGGCGTACACGGCGCACGCCTCGTCGTTGTCGGGGTGATCTCCGCTGATCCCCACCGCGCCGATGACGCGGCCCTCGCCGTCACGGACCAGTACGCCGCCGGGCACCGGAGCGATACGTCCGCCGGAGATGGCGCTCAGGGCCTCGAAGAAGGCCGGTGCCGTGGCGGCCCGCTTCGCCAGATTACGGCCTCCGGCGCCCATGCCCAGTGCTCCCCACGCCTTGGCCTGGGCGATGTCCGGGCGCAGAATTCCGCTGTCGTCCTCTCGCTTGAGCGCGAGCAGATGACCGCCCGCATCGAGGACGGCGACGGTCAGCGGGTCGCACTCCAGGGCGCGTCCGTGTTCCAGCGCGCTGTCGACCATCCGCGACGCGTCCTTGAGCAGAAGAACTTCCATGGTTCCGTTCCTTGGGATGGTGACCGGCAGCAGTGCGCACGGCACCGCGTGCGGCGGTACCGTGCGCAACCCGATCGGGCGGTTGAAGGGTGTCAGGCCGCCTGCGACTCCGGCAGCTTGTGCCCCGGGATCTCCTCCAGGTCGTACTCCTCGGATTCCTCCGTCGGTACGACGACCGGCGGCAGGCCGACGAGGAACAGCTCGAGGGGCTCCGAGGCGGTCAGCCGCAGTTCTTCACCGGCGTCGGCCTGAATGGCCGTCATGCCGGCGACGGGCGAGCCGTCGCAGCTGCCGGTGCCGGACGTCACGAAGGCCAGCCGGCGCGCCCTGTCGTCCACGGACGCCCACTCGGCGTGCTCGCGCAGCCGGACCATCTCGATCCAGACGCCGCGCTCGGAGAACGCGCCCATGTACTTGTGGTCGACGCCCCTGGCGTTCTCGACGGGAAGCCAGTTGAACCGCTTCGTGTCGGCCACCTGGACGTTCTTGTAGCGGGGCCTGGGGTACTTGAGCCGCTCGCCGAAGACGTGTTCCCAGATGGTGTTCAGGCCCCACTGGACCTTCCCGTCCGGGCGGTGGTAGTACGGGCCGACGAACTTGCCCCCGGCCGCGAGCAGTTCGTCCCATGCCTGGCGGCGCTGTTCGATGCTCATGAACCCGTAGCCGGAGGCGCCGCCGAACTGCAGGACCAGCGAGATGCGGTCCCGGTCCGGTGTCGCCAGGTCCTCCTGGGGACCGTAGGAGAGGCCCTCGGGGAAGTAGCCGACCTGCCCTTCCTCGAGGTCGATGCCGCGCCCGATGCTCATCGGCCCCCGGACCGGGAACCGGATCTGGTCGAAGTTGTGCCGGTGGCGGGGCATCGAGAAGTCGCCGACCTGCTTGCCGAGGATCAGCATGAAGTTGTCGGGGGAGTCCGGCTCGCCCTTGAGCATGTGCTGGAACCAGATCGCGCCGGTGGGGTGATCCATCTTCCAGTTGGTGTCGTCGAAGGGAACGATCTTCATTGGATTCTCCTTACGATCAGGCCAGACTGGCCGCGTCCTTGACGGAAGCGCTGACGGCGGCGGAAGCCGCGGCGCGCTGCTTGAGCCGGCTGAACCCGAACAGGACCAGTGCGGCGCAGAGGGAGACGCCTCCTGCGAGGAGGAAGAGGGAGGAGGTGGCGAGCCCTGCGGCGATCAGCCACCCGCCGACCACCGGGCCGGTGATACCGCCGAGCCGTCCCCAGCCCATGGACCAGCCGACGCCGGTGGCGCGCTCTGGCGTGTTGTAGTAGTGGGCGACCAGGGGGATCGTGCACATCTGCGCGCCCACGCTGAGCAGGCCGGCGACGAAGGTGACGACGAGCAGCATGGTGTCGGACGTCGCGGCCCAGCCGATGAGCCCCACGGCGACGGCGCCCAGGGTGTAGGCGGCGCCGATCACGACGGCCGGGCGGCGCCGGTCCGCGATCCGGCCGATCACCAGGCACCCGAGCACGCCGCCGAGATTCAGGGTGGACACGGCGAGCAGGCCGCTCTTCGCCCCTGCTGCGACCGCGACGCTGGGCAGCCAGGTGACCAGGAAGTACGTCATGAGCAGGGTGAGGAACATCGCGGCCCACAGCAGGACCGTGCCGGGGCCGTTGCCCTGCGTGAACAGGGCCGCCACGGGAGACCGGGTCGTTCCGGGACCTTCTCCCGGCGTCCCGGCGCTGCCGGCCGGGATCCCCAGCTGCTCCAGGGTCTTCGCCGCGGCCACGCTGTCGCCGCGTGCGGCCAGGAACCGGGCGGACTCGGGCAGCTTGAACACCAGCAGCGGCAGCAGCACCAGCGGTGCGACCCCGCCGACGTAGAAGACGCTCCCCCAGCCCTGGGCGGGGATCAGCCAGTTCGCCACGACACCGCCGACCACCGCGCCCATCGGGAAGCCGCAGAACATCAACCCCACGATCGTCGCCCGGGACTTCGCAGGCGCGTACTCCGAGGCGAGCGAGATGATGCCGGGCAGGGCGGCGCCGAGACCGATTCCGGTGAAGAACCGAACGGTTTCCAGGGCGCCGACCGAGCTGACGGACGGAGTCACGAGGGTGACGACGCCGAACACCAGGACTCCGAAGGTCACCAGCGGCTTGCGGCCTATGCGGTCGCCGATCATTCCGGCCACCGAGGCCCCGATCAGTCCGCCGAACAGTCCGATGCCGAACACGGTGCCGAACCCCGAGGGCTGCAGGTGCAGGACGGGCCCCAGGGCGGGGGCCGCCAGGGAGATCGACTGGGTGTCGAACCCGTCGAGCAGTGCGACCGTCGCGCACAACAGAATGACGGTCAGGGTGGAGCGCGACATGCGTCCTGCGTTGAGAACCGAATCGACGTCGAGTCTCTGCCTGGTACTCATGGATCATCTCTTTTCTGTTCCGATGAATCCGGCTCAATTCGTTGGTGCTCATGGCGCCGCGGCGCCTTCGTGAATGCGGTGTTCCGGGCCTTGCCGTTCGGTCACTGCCGCTGGGTGGCCACCCGTGTGTTCAGAAGCGATGCGATCAGCTGTGAATAGAGCGGGTCCGAGGACTTGATCTCCTCGGCGCGTGGCGAGGAATTGACCAGTTCGAGTGCGCGCGCGTGGTAGGTCCTGACCATGTCGGCCGCACGTGCGCCGTCCCGGGCCTCAAGGGCTTCCACGACGGCAATACGCTGCGGGTGGAGAGAGCCCGCGATGCGCTGCCAGTCGGCGAGCTTGGGGCCGCCGGACATCTCGAAAGCCAGCTCCACCTGGATGTCGGCGAAGAATCTGCACAGCGCCGCGAGGAGCGCGCTGTGGGAGATCTCGGAAAGCCGGCGGATGAACTGCCTGAGATCGGCCGCGGCCCGCTCCACACTGTCGATGACCACCAGTTTCTCGGCAGCCGCTCGGAGCGAGGCGATCTCCTCGTCGGAGGCGCTGCGAGCGGCCAGCTCCACCGCGTGCGCGTTCAACACCCCGAGGAGACCGAGGACTTCGGCCGCGCCGACGCCCTTCAACTGGATCACCGAGGCGATCGACACCGCGATCATGGCGTCGGCCGAAGCGGTGACGAACGACCCGCTGCCGTGCCGGACGCTGACCAGTCCCATGGCCGTCAGGGCACGCACCGCCTCGCGCACCGTGGCACCGCTGACCCCGTACTGGTCGGCGAGGTCCCGTTCCGCCGGAAGGCGCGATCCGTCGGGCAGCGCTCCGCGAAGAATTTGATTCCGCAGGTCCTCGAAGATGCGGTCGGCGACTCGGCCGCGTTCGAACCTGTGAAATGACTGTGTTTTGTTTCCGTCATTCGTCATGGAACGCATCCTCGGCAGACGATCGGTAATGGCGCCCCGTCGAAGGTAAAGCGGCATTCGACAAGGGGATGTGCCGTGCGGGGTACCGGCGCGATCGGCCGGTTTATGTGTCGGGGTGTTCTCAGTCTCGTAACGTGGCTGTAGCCTAGGTCACTAGGTGACTTAGGGTCAAGGCTCCGGACGGCGTCCCCTTCCGGCTGGCCCAGAACGTCTCGCCGGCTCCTGTGAAAGGACGATTTGACCCATGACTCCCGACGCGCACACCTCCCTGACCTGCGGATCCGCGTATCACGGCGTGGGGGTTCTGCTGACTGGCTTCGGCGACGCCATCGACGGCCGACGCCCGGAGGACGTCGCGGGCATGTTCACCGCCGACTGCGCCTTCGTCCCACCGACCGGCGAAGTCATTCGCGGCCGGGAAGCGGTCGAGACGTTCTACCGGGCACGGTTCGCGGACGCCCGGCGCCAGACCTGTCACCAGTGGGCCAACCTTCAGGTGCTTCCCGACAGCGAGAGCGGCGCCGACGTCCAAGCCGTCATGACGACGTACGCATTCGAGCCCGCGGTGTCCGAATCCCACGCCCAACTGCGGGTGGGCAAGGTCCTCGGCCGGTGCGAGAGGGGCGACGACGGCGTCTGGCGCTTCGCCGAGCACCGGTTCGAGATGGCGTTTCCGCTCAGCATTCCGCTGCGGGCCTGATCCGGCTCCTCCGTCCCGATCCGTACGTCCGTACTTCCCGAAAGGAACCGCCATGCGCTCCGTGCGAGATGCCTCGTTCGATGTCCTGCGTTCCCACGGTCTGACCACGTTGTTCGCCAATCCCGGCTCGACCGAGGTGTCCCTGCTCGCGGACCTGCCCGACGATCTGGAATTCGTCCTCGCCCTGCACGAGGGGTCGGTGGTCGGCGCCGCGACCGGCTGGGCGATCGCACGCCAGGCGCCCGCACTGGTCCTGCTGCACACCACCGCCGGGCTGGGAAACGCGGTCGGCGCGCTCGCCACCGCACGGGAGAACAGGGCGCCGCTGGTGGTGCTGGTCGGGCAGCAGGACCGCCGGCACCTCGCCCATGAGCCGTTCCTGACAGGGCGCCTGGAGGGGCTCGCGGGCGACTACCCGGTACGGGTCGAGACGCCCGCGCGGGCCCAGGACGTACCCGGGGCGATCGGCCGTGCGGCACACGCGGCGGTCACCGCACGGGGGCCGGCGGTGGTCGTCGTACCGATGGACGACTGGGCCCAGCCGGCCGAGGAACTGCCCGTCGCCGCGCCCGCGGTGCTGCTGCGGGCCGGCGGCGCCGACGCACCCTCCGTGGCGAAGGTCGCCGACCTGCTGACGGCCGCCGTCTCCCCCGCCCTGGTCGTCGGCGCCGGGGCGGACCACCCGGCGACCTGGCAGGCGCTGACCGAGCTGGCAGAGCAGCTCGGATCCCCGGTGTGGCAGGAGTCGTTCGGGGCCCGGGCCGGCTTCCCCCAGGACCATCCGAACTTCGCCGGGCACCTCCCCAGCGACCGCACCCGGCTGCGGGAGACCCTCGCTCCCCACGACCTCGTACTGGTCGTAGGGGCGCCCGTACTGCGCCAATACCCGTACGCGTCCGGCCCCTTGGCGCACGGGACGACCCGCCTGGTGCTGGTGACGGACGACCCCGGCGAAGCCCAACGGGCCCCCGCCGAGCTGGCCGTCCTCACTCCCCTGCCCGCCTTCTGCGCCGAGCTGGCCCGCGCCGTGCCTCCCCGGCCCAGCGCACCGCCCCAGGCGCACTCCCGCAGGGCGGCACCCGAACCGCCGCGCGAGGGACGGCCGTTGCGTGCCGCGCACGTCCTCGCCGCGCTCGCCGACCGGTTGCCGCCGGACACCGTGGTCGTCGAGGAAACCCCCTCCAGCCGGCCCGACCTGCACGCGCTGCTGCCGGCCCGCCGCCCGCTCGGCTTCCTCAGCGCGGCCATGGGCGGACTCGGCTTCGCCATGCCCGCCGCGGTCGGGGTGCGCATGGCCGCGCCCGACCGGCCGGTGGTGGCCGTCGTCGGTGACGGCTCCTCGCTCTACCAGATCCAGGCCCTGTGGACAGCCGCGCACTACGGCGTCGGAGTCCTCTTCGTCGTCCTGGCCAACGGCCGCTACGCGGTCATGGACCGGCTCGCCGAACACCACGGCGGCAAACCGCCCTGGCCCGCCTTCGAAGAGGTCAGCGTCTCCGGCATGGCCACAGCCCTCGGCTGCCCCGCCCGCCGCGTCACCGACCACGCCGGCCTGCTCCACGAACTCGACGCGACCCTGCCCACCCTGGCAGCGCTCACCCGTCCCCTCCTGCTGGAAGTGTCCGTGGAACCCGACCCGACCTTCGCCCCGTAACCCGCCGGTGCGGCGCCTCAGGCCGAGGCCAGAGGCTGCTCGTGCAGGAGCTTGCCGACGGCCTTGCTGGTGGATTCGTAGCGGTGGTCGTTGCCGAGTTCGCCGGTGATCCGGTAGTCGCGCATAACCATGATCCGGTCGGCGAGGGTGATCATCTCCGGCAGGTCGGAGGAGATCAGCAGGATGGCCAGTCCTCCTGTGGCGAGTCCGACGATGAGTTCGTGGAAGGCGGCCTTGGTGCGCACATCGATGCCGACGGTGGGTTCGTCGATGACGAGGATGTCGCAGTCGGCGGCGAGCCACTTGGCCAGGCTGAGCTTCTGCTGGTTGCCGCCGGAGAGCTGGCCGGCGAGTTGGCCGGGGCCGGACAGGCGTATGCCGAGCCGTTCCTGGTAGGTGTCCAGGAGTCGCCTCTCGTCACGGTCGCGGACCAGGCCGGCCCGGGCGAGACGGTTCCAGACGGTGACGGCGATGTTGCGGGCGACGGGCTGTTGGAGGAAGACGCCTTCCTCCTTACGGTTCTCGGTGACGTAGCCGATGCGGTACCGGTGCAGAGCCTGGCCGACGCTGCCGATACGGGCGGGTCGGCCATGGACCTGGACGCTGCCGGAAGTGATCGTGTCGAGGCCGAGGACGGCACGGGCCAGTTCGCTGCGGCCTGCCCCTACCAGCCCGTACAGGCCCAGGATTTCGCCGGGCCGCACCGCGAGGGATATCTCGCGGTGTCCGGCCGCGGTGCTGACGCGGTCCAGTTCGAGGGAGGGCGTGGCGTCGGGCGCGACAGGCGTGCGGTCGAGTTCGAGCGTCGCGTGGGCGCGGCCGACCATCAGGTCGACGATCTGAGCCCGGGTGTAGTCGGCCAGCGGGCGTGCCTCGACGACGCTGCGGCCGTCGCGCAGGACGGTGACGGTGTCCGCGATGGCGAAGACCTCTTCGAGTTTGTGACTGACCAGGACGACGGCGCGGCCCTGATCGCGAAGGCGGCGGATCACGGCGAACAGGTGGTCGGCCTCGTCGGAGGTCAGGGAGGCCGTCGGCTCGTCCAGCAGCAGGACGCGGCTGTCGGTGGCCAGGGCCTTGGTGATCTCCACGAGCTGCATCTGCGCGACCGACAGCGACGAGACCGGGCGGTCGACGTCGAGGTGCACGTCGAGTTGTTCCAGACAGCGGCGGGCCAGGGCGCGCATGGCGGGGCGGTCGATGAGGCCGCGGCGCTGGGGGGAGGCCTGCAGCGTGATGTTCTCCGCGACGGAGAAGGCCGGAATGAGGTTGCGTTCCTGGTGGACGACGCCGATACCGGCCTGCTGTGCGTCCTGCGGCCTGGAGAAACGGACCTCTTCGGCGTCGGTGTCGTTGCCGGGCACATCGACAGGGACAGGGCCAGGGATGAGGATGCGTCCGCCGTCCGGACGCAGCACGCCGGTCATGACCTTGATGAGAGTGCTCTTGCCGGCGCCGTTCTCGCCGAGCAGGGCGTGCACACTGCCGGGCTCCAGACGCAGGGTGGCGCCGTCGAGAGCCCGTACGCCGGGGAAGGTCTTGACGAGACGATCCGCGAGATAGGTCACGTGGTGCCTCCCGGCTTGGCGTGGCGCAGTTGGGTGAGCAGGACGGCGCCGAGGACGACGGCGCCCACGATCAGGTCCACCCAGTCGGGGTTGATGGAGTACTGGGCCTGCGCGACGTCGACCAGACGGATGATGAGCGCCGCCAGACAGGTGCCGAGGACGCTCACCACCCCGCCGGCCAGGGCGACGCCGCCGATGATCGGGGCGGCGAAGCTGGGCAGCAGCAGGTCGTCGCCGACGGTGGCGTTCACTGATCCGGACAGGGCCACGACGATGACGCCCGCCACTCCGGCCAGGAGTCCGGACATGAGGTGGGCGACCACCAGGGAGCGATCGTTGGAAATCCCGGAAAGCCGGGCGGCCAGCGGGTTCCCGCCGCTGGCCAGCAGTTGGCGGCCGACGGTGACGTTGCGGAAGAACCAGGCCACGGCGACGGCGACGGCAACGGCGACGAGGAACACGATCGGGACGCCGAGCAGCGAGCCCTGGCCGAGGGAGACCAACCCGTGGGAGTAGCCCTGATAGGTGGCGGTGCCGTGCACGCCGTAACGCAGGCCGTCGATGATGGTCATGGTGGCCAGCGTCACGATGAATCCGTTGATGCGCGTGACGACCACGAGCAGACCGTTGACCAGGCCGATGGCGGCGCCCGTGAGGATCGCCCCGGTCACCGCGAGCCAGGCCGGCAGGCCTGCGGTGACCATCAGCCAGGCGCAGACCACCGCGCAGAACCCGGTCAGCACGCCGACGCTCAGATTCATCTGGCCGACGCTCAGGACGGCCATCTGGGACAGGCCGATCACCATGGGCACGGCCAGGAACTGGAAGATGGCGGTGAGAGTGTCGCCGGAGACGACCGAGCCGTGCGTGGTGACGGCCAGCACGACGTAACCGGCCACAGCCAGGACGACCAGGGTGAACTCGGTGCCCCGGACCGCGTCCTGCCGGCGCCGGCGCCGGCGGGTGCTGGACGTCGGATCGGATTCGGTGATCTGCTGAGTGGTCATGTTCTGCCTCCTCGCCGTTCGGCGATGACGTGCCGGACTCGGTCGAGTGAGAGCGCGGCGAGCAGCACGAGCCCGATGAAGATCTTGAACTTGTCGACCTGGAACTGCAACAGAGTCAGGCCGGTCTGGATGACCTCGGTCAGTGCGGCGCCGAGGACGGTGCCGAAGATGCTGACGGCGCCGCCGGCCAGCAGCGTGCCGCCCAGGACGGGACCCAGGAAGGAGGGGAGCAGGAACTGGCTGCCGATGTCGGCGGAGAACGCGCCGTTGTTGATGGCCAACAGGAAGCCGGCCAGGGCAGCCAGTACGCCGGACAGGGCATGGGCCTGGACGATGCGGCGTGCGGTGGGGATGCCGGACAGCTGCGCCGCCTTCGGGTTGGACCCTGTCATCAGGATCTCCCGGCCCAGACGGGCGTAACGGAACAGCAGGCCGACGGCAAGGGCGGCGACGACGGCGATCGGCACGATCAGCGGGACCGGAGGGCCGCAGACGTTGCCGGTGCAGTAGTCGCTGAAGGTGTCGTTGCGCAGGGAGTCCATGCCGGCCGGGTGGACGTGGAAGGCCACACCGTCCCCGACGCCGCTGTAGAGCAGGGAGACCAGGCCGACCAGGCCGAAGTCCAGGGCGAGGGTGACGACGAAGGAGTTGACGCCGGTTGCCTGGATGGTCCAGCCCGCCGCGGCGCCGACCGCGGCACCGACGACCATGCCGACGAGCAGTCCCACGGGCAGCGGCAGGGACAGCTTGTCGTAGCACCAGCCCATCGCGAAGGCGGAGACGGCGGCGATCCGGCCGACGGCGAGGTTCATGTGGCCCAGCGACAGGACCGACAGCTGGGCCAGCCCGACGACGACGAAGACGCTCAGGTCGGCCTGCATCGGTACGAGGGTCAGGTCGGTGTTGAGGAACGCCGGTCGCAGCGAGGCGAACACCACGACCAGGACGGCGATCACGACGATCAGACCGATCCGCGGATTGGCCCAGAACGGCAGCGCGCGGGCCGGCACCGGCGCGGGATCGAGGCCCACCGCGTCGTCGACGGCCGGGGCGGGCGAGGAACGGCTCATCGTCATGCCTTTCTCAGGGCGTCGATGGCGTCGCGGTCCCAGTCGATCCCCAGGCCCGGGCTGCCGGGTGCCTGTGCGGCTCCGTTCCGGGACAGCAGGGGGCTGCGGGTGATCGCGGTCAGTTGCGGGATGTACTCCACGTACAGGCTGTTGGGCACCGCTGCGGCGAGGCTGACGTGGAGTTCCATCAGGAAGTGCGGGCAGACGGCGACGTTGTGGGCGTCCGCGAGGTGGGCGACCTTCAACCAGGGGGTGATGCCGCCGATGCGGGCGACGTCGGGCTGGACGATGCCGGCCGCGCCCTGGCGGAGGTACTGGGCGAACTGGCCGATGGAGTACAGGGATTCGCCGACCGCGATCGGGATACTGGTGGAGCGGGCGAGGTGCGCGTGTCCGGCGACGTCGTCGGCGGGCAGCGGCTCCTCCAGCCACAGCAGGTTGACCGGCTCCAGCAGCCGGGCCCGGCGTACGGCTTCCGCGGCGGTCATGGACTGGTTGGCGTCCACCATCAGGTCGACGCCGGGACCCACTGCCGTACGCACTGCGGCCAGCCGTTCGGCGTCCTCGGTCGCAGACGGCTTCCCTATCTTGATCTTGATGCCGCGGCGGCCCTGCTCGACCGCGCTCCTGGCGCCGGCGACGAGTTCGTCGGTGGACAGGTGCAGCCAGCCGACTTCGGTGTCGTAGAGCGGGACGTGCTCCCGCGCGCCGCCGGCCAGCAGCCACAGTGGGAGGCCGGTCTGCTTGCCGCGCAGGTCCCACAAGGCGGTGTCGACCGCGGCCAGCGCCAGGGAGGTGATCGCGCCGACCGCGGTGGCCCGGGTGGCGGAGAACAGGTCCTGCCAGATCGCCTCGATGCGACGGGCGTCCTGGCCCGGCAAGCGGGGCAGGAGGTAGTCCCGCAGCAATGCCAGGACCGCACTGCCACCGGTGCCGATGGTGTAGGAGTAGCCGATGCCCTCGGCACCGTCGGCCGTGGTGATCTCCACGAAGACGGTCTCCTGTTTCAGGAACGACTGCACGGCGTCGCTGCGCACCGCCTCGACGGGCAGGTCGACGAGGTATGCCTCTGCGCGGGTGATGCTGGCCAAGGGTGCTCCTCGGTGCGGCGGGGCCTGTGCCTGCCCCGCCGCCCCTGGTCGAGGTGTTACGAGCAGGACAGGTACTTCGCGTCGAAGTCCTTCTTCAGCTGGGCCGTCTCCGCCTGCCGGGTGGTGTCGTACGAGGTGACGTTGCCGCTGTTGACCACGAAGGAGCCGGAGTCGACGTCCAGGCCGGGGGTCCGCATGGTGCAGCCGCCGGCGAGCTTCATCAGCGCGTACGAGCCGACATAGGCCTGGCCGACGGGGTTCTGCACCACGGAGGCGGTCACCGAGCCGTCCTTGATGTCGGCCAGGACCGTCGGGTCGTCGTCGATCGCGACGACCTTGATCGGCAGCTTCGCCTTCTTCACCTCCGCGGCCGACGCCACGGCCGGGTTGTAGGCGGTGTTGACGATGCCGTTGATCGTCGATCCCTTGGCGGCCAGCAGGTCCGCGACGGCCTTCTGGGCGGTCTGCAGATCGGTGTCGATGTCGGTGACGGTCTGCACGAGCGTGACCTTGCCCCCGGACTCTTCGACCGCCTTCTGCACCCCGGCCTCGCGGCGGGAGGTGTTGGAGTCGGTCTTGTTGCCGGTCAGGTGGACCAGGTTTCCGTGGCCGCCCATCGCGGCGATGGCGGCCTTCGCCGCCTTGTAGGCGGCGTCCTCGACGTTGGTGGCCAGGCAGAAGTCGGCCTTGTCGGTGGTCCCCGCGGGGCAGGAGCCGAGTGAGGCGGCGTGGAAGCCCTGCCGCTGGAGGTCGCCGAAGGTGGAGTTGATGTTGTCCGGGGAGACACCGAACACGCCGAAGGCGTTGTAGCCGTGCGCGGCCAGGGACTTCAGGAGCGAGTTCTGCGTGGTCTGGTCCCAGCCGGAGGTCTCGTTGAAGGTGACCTGGCCCAGGGAGAAGTCGGTCTTCGCCTTCTGCAGGGCGGCCTTCCACGGCTGGAAGTACGGGTGCGGGCCGCCGGGCACCAGCGCGATCTGGACCTTGGAGGGGGCCAGGCTACTGGTGGCGGAGGAACTGGCGTCGGACTTCTTCGCGCATCCGGCCGCGGCGACCACCAGGGTGAGCACCCCGGCGGTCAACGCGAGACTGCGGCGGGTGGGAATCGAGCGCATGACTTACCTCTCTGTAAGTCCTAAGGACGCGCGTGAGCTGCGGCCTTGGCGGTTCAGTCTCGGGGTTCGGTGGTTTCGACGTAGGGCTGCAGCTCGGCCGGGTAGTCCAGGCCGGCGGGCAGCGCGATGCCGGGGCCGACGGGCGCGTGGACGAATCCCTCGCTGTCGATCTCGGGCTTCCTGCGCACCTCGGTGCTGGTGATCAGCGACTCGTAGAAGGTGGTGTTCGAGATCGCCATCGACAGGTGCCGGCTGGGGATCTCGTCGCCCAGCACTTCGGCGCGCAGCCGGAAGGAGTCGGCGAGGTGTGCGGTGCGCATCGCTCCGGTGATGCCACCGCGGGTCGAGGCACTTGCCCGTACCCCGAAGGTGGCCGCTCCGGCCGCGATGAAGTCGGCGGAGTTCATGTGGGCGCCGTCCGATGTCTCGGCGACCAGCAGGGGGATGTCGACGGCGCGGGCGAGTCGGGCGTACGCGGTCACGCTGAACTCCCGCATCGGCTCCTCGTACCAGAGGAACCCGGCGTCGTGCAGAGCGCGGCCGAGGTGGATCGCGTCGGGCAGGTCGAAGCCGGCCGACCCGTCGTACATCAGCGGGATCGCGTCGCCGACGTGTTCGCGCAGGCGCCTGCCGAGTTCGGCGTCGGCGCGGGCGTCGCCGAACGCGTGCAGTTTGACGGCCTGGTAGCCCAGTTCCAGGCAGGCGGTGGCGACGTCCAGGAACTCGGGGATGTCGCGGAAGGTGACGGTGGAGGCGTAGGCGGGGATCTTGGTGCGGAAGCCGCCGAGCAGCTGCCATACGGGCTGGTCGTGGACACGTCCGGCCAGGTCCCACAGCGCGGTGTCGACCAGGCCGAGCACGGGCAGCGGGAACTCCTCGGTGCGGTCCAGTTCCCACACCCGGTGCCAGAGCAGCTCGCGCTGCAGCGGGTCCTTGCCGACCAGTTCGGTGCGCAGCACCCGCTCGACGATGTCCTCGACCGCCGAGGCCATCCCCGGGCGGGTCGCGAGGGCGACGCCGGTGGCCCCGTCGTCGGTGCCGATGCGCAGCACCGCCGCCTCGCCGTCCGGGGACGACCCCAGCAGTCCCTTGCGCCATACGAACGGCGGCCGGGCGCCGGGCAGGGGGATGCGAAAACTCTCGACATGCGTGATCTGCACGTGGGGACCTCTTGTCGCCGATGGGCCGAGCAAGCGGACGCAACGTAATTCGTAATACGAATGTCGTCAAGGGGTCGCGTCGACTATGCTCCGCGACCAGGACCTAACGGGAGAACGGATGCCATGAGCGCTGTGCGGCCAGACGAACAGCCTTCGGACGAGCCCGCCCCCGCACTCCCGTCCTGGCCGCGCCGGCCGAAACGCCTTGCCACCGCGGTGGTTGAGGATCTGGTCGACCGGATCGTGGGACGCGAGCTGCCCGAGGGAAGCGCGCTGCCCATCGAGCCGGTGCTGTGCGAGATGTTCGCCGTCAGCCGCACGGTGATCCGTGAGGCCGTCAAGTCGCTGGAGGCGATGCGGCTGGTCAAGGCCCAGCAGGGGCACGGAACCCGAGTCCGCAGCTCGGACGAGTGGGACCTGCTCAATCCCGTGGTGCTCGCCGCGAGCGTCCGGCATGACGCGGAGCTGGCGATCCTGGAGGACATGGTCGCCACGCGGCGCGCCCTGGAGGCACAGATGGCCGGCCAGGCCGCCGACCGTGCCGACCCCCAGCAACTGCGGCGCATCGAGGCGGCGTTCGCCCTGCTGGTCGCCGAGGAGTCCGACCCCGCCAGGTTCCTGCGCGCCGACCTGGAGTTCCACGACACGATCATGGTCGCGTCCGGCAACCGGCTCGGCCGCGCGGTGGTGCGCACCATCAACGCCGAGGCGTTCCGCAGTCTTCGCTACATCGGCGAGACCACCCTCAAGGACTGCCAGGACTCCAACGCCGAGCACCGCCGCATCCACGAACGACTGCAGGCCGGCGACGCCGAAGGCGCAGCCCAGGCGATGAACGACCACATCCAGCGCTCCTGGCTGCACCGCCGCCCCGCCCCGGCGGACACCGCGCCGCACCCCGGGCCGCACGGCGGCAAGCCCGCCTGACGTACGGCAAAGGCGTCGGCCCCTCAATCGGGCCGACGCCCTTGGCGCATGTGTGTCGTGGCGCCTTTGAGCCACGGCTTGGCGTTCCGCGGCTCATGCGCCGGACGGTAGGACCGTCGCATGATTCATTTCGCACTTCGCCACCACCGTGGCGGGAAGACCCTTGCCGCGACGGTTGCCGCCGCATGCGTCGCGTTGGTGACCGGACCGGTCGGCCCCGCGGCAGCCGGCACCGCTGCCCCGCCCCCGCCTGCCGGGAAGACCGCGGACGCCGTCACACACACCGTCACCCTGATCACCGGCGACGTCGTCCGGGTCCTGGACACCGGCAGCGGAAAGCAGGCTGTCGATGTTCAACGCCCCCGGGGCGCCCTGGGCGGAGTACGCACCGAGACCATCGGCAAGGACCTCTACGTCTATCCCGATGAGGCCATGCCCTACCTGACGGCCGGGAAGCTCGACCGCAGGCTCTTCGATGTCACGTCGCTGATCGAGCAGGGATACGACGACCAGCACAGCGACGGCATCCCGCTGATCGTGTCGTACGGGTCCGCCGCCAAGACCACGCCCTCGGCGCGCGTGACGCCCAAGGGCGCCACGAAGGTACGGTCGCTGCCCAGCATCAACGCCGCTTCCGTCAACGCCGCCAAGAAGCACGTCAGGCAGACCTGGAAGGCAGTCGTCCCGGCAGCCGCCGCCGGGTCTCCTTCACCGGCCACGGCGTCGGCCCCGCCGTCCGGCGGCTCCGCCCTCCGGGACGGCTTCTCGAAGATCTGGCTCGACGGGAAGGTGCGCGCCCAACTGGAGCAGAGCACAGGCCAGATCGGAGCTCCGGCCGCCTGGGCGGCCGGCTACGACGGCAAGGGCGTCAAGGTCGCGGTGCTCGACACCGGCGTCGACCTCAACCACCCCGACCTGGCCGGCCGGGTCAGCCAGGCGGTCAGCTTCGTACCGGGCGAGACCAGCGCCGACGGGAACGGCCACGGCACCCACACCACCTCCACGGTCGGCGGAAGCGGCGCCGCCTCGGACGGGGCGGAGAAGGGCGTCGCGCCCGGCGCCGACCTGCTCATGGGCAAGGTCCTGGCCGACGAGGGCTACGGCGACGACTCCTGGGTCATCGCCGGTATGGAGTGGGCGGTGGCCCAGGGGGCCAAGGTCATCAGCATGAGCCTCAGCGACTCCTACCCCAGCGACGGCACCGACCCGATGAGCCAGGCGGTGAACCAGCTCAGCGAGAAGAGCGGCGCGCTGTTCGTCATCGCCGCGGGCAACACCGGCACCGAGGCGTCCATGGGCTCTCCGAGCACGGCCGACGCGGCACTGACCGTCGCCGCCGTCGACGCCAACGACGAGCTGGCGAACTTCTCCACCCTGGGACCGCGCTTCGGCGACTACTCCCTCAAGCCGGACATCGCCGCCCCCGGGGTGGACATCCTCGCCGCCAAGGCCGGCGGCACCAAGGAGACCGGCTGGTACCAGACGATGAGCGGCACCTCGATGGCGACGCCGCACGTCGCAGGTGCGGCCGCCATCCTCGCCCAGGAGCACCCGGACTGGCACGCCCAGCAGCTCAAGGACGCGCTGATGAGCACGTCCGAGCCGCTGTCCCAGTACAGCGCCCACCAGGTCGGCGCGGGCCGGACCGACATCGCGTCCTCGCTCGGCGCCACCGTCACCGCCACCGGCTCCGCCTACTTCGGCTACGACGCCTGGCCGCACAGCAGCACAGCGCCCGTCGACCGCGCGGTGACCTACCGCAACTCCGGCAGCAGCGCGGTCACGTTGGGCCTCTCCGTCTCCGCGACCGTGGCCGGCGGCCCGTACGACGTGGACCCGGGCGCCGACGCGGGCCGGCCCGCCCCGGCCGGCATGTTCTCGCTGTCCGCCGATTCCGTCACGGTGCCGGCGCACGGCACCGCCACGGTCACCGCGACCGCGAAGCCGGCCCTCGGCGCCAACGGGCGCCGCTACCTCGGCCAGATCACCGCGAGCGACGCCGCACACGCGGTGCGGGCCCGCACCCAGGTCGGCCTGTACAAGGAGGAGGAGCGCCACACCCTGCACATCGTCCTCAAGGACCGCTCCGGCAGGCCCGTGTCGGGCTATCTCGAGCTGCAGAAGTTCGGCGAGGCCGATCCCTACATCATCCCCGTGGACGAGTCGGGCACGGTCGACGCGCGCCTGCGCGCGGGCACGTACAGCGCATCCACGTTCGTCGACGTCGCCGGCAGCCACGGCCCGGACTCGACCGGCCTGGCGCTGCTCGGTGACCCCCAGATCGCCCTCGACCACGACCAGGACCTCGTCCTGGACGCCCGCAAGGCACACGAGGCCACCGCCACGGTCCCACGCAGGACCGAGGACCGGCTGATGTACCTGAACTGGTACCGGTCGGACGGCGCGGACAGCACCGTCGCGATCCAGTACCTGCTGCCGTCGACGTACGACAGCATGTTCGTGCTGCCCACCGAGAAGGTGACCAAGGGCAGCTTCGAGTACGAGTCCCGGTGGCGCAAGGCACAGCCGCTGCTGACCCTCACCGCCGACGGCAAGCCGGTCTCCGCGCTGCTCCAGGTCGCGAGCGCGTTCTACGACGGCAGGCACAAGCTCGACACCGTCTACGCCGGGGCGGGCACCCCCGCCGACTACAGGGGACTGCACGCCCAGGGCAAAGCGGTCCTCGTAACCCGCTCGGACGCGGTCACCGGTACCCAGCGGGCCGAGGCCGCCGAGGCCGCGGGCGCGGCACTACTGCTCGTCGTCAACGACGGTGACGGCAAGCTCCTGGAGTGGGTGGGCACGGACGAGGGTGCGAACGCCACTGTTCCGGTCTTCTCCCTGACCGCCCGGGCCGGTGCGCCGCTGATCGCCGACGCCAAGCGCGGCCGCCTGCGGCTGAACGCGGTGGGCGTACCGAACTCTCCGTACGTCTACGACCTGACCGACCCGCACGCGGACCGCATTCCGTCGGACCTGTCGTACCGGCCCAGGCCCAAGGACCTCGCCATCGTGCAGATGCGCTTCCACGGCGACACCTCCTGGGAGAGCGGCGAGTTCCGCTGGGACTACCGGCCCTACCGCTCCTACGCGTTCGGCCTCCTGCAGCGCATGGACATGCCCGGCACGCGTACCGACTACGTCTCCGCGCAGCCGGGCACGACCTGGGCGGAGGACTCCCTCACCGGACCGCATCAGGAACTGGAGTCGCGTTCGGGCATCGAGACCTACAAGCCGGGCACCGAGGTGACCCGTAACTGGTTCGCTCCGGTCGCACACCCGCGCAACGGCAGCGGCTTCTGGTGGTCCGAGCGTCAGGAAGGCTTCATTTCCTTCAACATCCAGCCCTGGACGGACAGCGGTGTGGATCACGGCGGCTACATGCTGGACGACCAGAACACCACGAAGCTGAAGATCTACCAGGACGGCAAGCTGATCAAGACGTCGGACTGGGCGATGGCATCGCTGTACCCGGTTCCGACCGTGCCGTCGACCTACACCCTCGACCTGGCGGCGAGCCGCGACCCGGCGACCTACCGGCTGTCGCCCCGCACCCACTCCGTGTGGACGGTCAGGTCGGCCCCCGTCGACGACCCGGCCCGCATCGACCGGATGGCGCTGATGCAGCTCGACTACCAGGTCGACACCGACCTCGCCGGCAACGCCCGGGGCGGCCGCCAGCGGATCGGGCTGTCCGCCGCCCACCTACCGGATGCGGCCGGCGCGGGAAGGATCGCCGGTTCCACCCTCGCGGTGTCGTACGACGACGGGGCCACCTGGCACCGGGTGTCCCTGACCAAGGCGGCCGGCGGGGGCTGGACAGCCGGGTTCACCGCCCCTGACCACGGCTACGTCTCGCTGAAGGCGACAGCATGGGACACCGCGGGCAACAGCATCTCCCAGGAGATAACCCGCGCCTACGGCCTGAAGGGTTCCGGCCGTGGTTCCCAGTAGCGCCGACGGCGTGACCTGACGCTGTCCGACGGACGATCGGCGACGGGGCGGCCCTGGGTTTCGCACCTGGGGCCGCCTCTCGTATTGTCACCGGCGTCAGCCAATCGCGAGGGGGCGCTCATGCTTGCCGCGCTCGGGTTCGGCGCTGCCGACGAAGAGATCTATCGGCACCTGATCGCTCGGGCGAGCGGAACCGCGGGCGAGCTTGCCGCCGACAGCGGCCGGTCACCGGCGGAGGTTCACCGGCTGCTTTTGGCGCTGTGCGAGCTCGGCCTCGTCACTGCCGACCCCGGGGGACCCGCGGAGCCGACAGACCCTGCGGGGCCTGGCGTTTCCGCGACAGGGGCCATGCCCGTGTTCATCGCCGCCCCGCCCGCGGTCGCGCTCGGCGCCGCGCTGCGCCGGCGCCGCGACGAGCTGCGCGACGCGGAACTGGATCTGCTCACGCTCACCGAGCTGCACCGGGTCGCGGCCAACGTGCGTGCCTCAGGCATCATCGAGGTGATCACGGACACCAGTGCCGTCCGGCACCGGTTCGCGCAGATCCAGGACTCCGCCCAGCGCGAGGTCCGGTCGATGATGGTGCCCAACCTGAGTGTGGTGCCGCACAGGCAGAACGACGCCGGTCGTGCCGGCGTACGCCGCGGGGTGCTCTACCGGGCGATCGCCGCGCGCGAACTGCTTGCGCAGCCGGGCATGGTGGGCGATGTGCTCGCAGGCATGGCCGAGGGCGAGCGGGTGCGGGTGGCCGACTCGGTGCCGGTCAAGCTGGTGATCGTCGACAGCGCCGTTGCCATGGTGCCGCTGTTCTCCAGCCGCAACACGGCCGCCGCTTCGATCCTCGTGCATCCCAGCGGTCTTCTCGACGTGCTGATGGCGTACTTCGAGGCGGCGTGGGAACGCGCCTATCCCCTGTCGCCGAACACGCTCGGCGACGGCATCACGGAAACCCGGACCGGCGAGATAGACGAGTTCGACGCCCGAATCCTGGCCCTGCTGCTCGCCGGGCTGACCGACCAGGCCGCCGCGGGGCAGCTGCGCATCTCCCGGCGCACCTACCAGCGGCGCATCTGCGACCTCATGGCCAAGGCGGGAGTGGACACCCGCGCCCAGCTGGGTTGGCACGCGGCCCGCAGGGGGTGGGCGTGATACGCCCGGTCGGATCCTCGGTGCCGCCCGACCCCCTCCGCGGCAGGTCGGACGGCCTTCCGTAAGATCAGCTGCACGTTGAATCGGAACGCTGACCACAACACTCCCACCTGCAGAGACGGGCGAGATCGCGCCTGCCCAACGCGTCACTGTGCCTCCTGGCCAAGGCTCAACTGAACCAGCGGACGCTCACGAACGCCGGTAAGGAACGGATCATCCGTGGGGACGGCCCACGCCTCGGCGGAGACCCGATGGATGTTGACCTCGCGACGCAGCCGCCGGGACACCCCCTCGGCGAGGTCGAAGAGTGTGTCCGCATCGGGATCGCCCACCACGAGGACATCGACATCAGCGGGCGGCGGCCCTGCCTCGCCGTTGTACCGCGCGGCCCAGGAGCCGTAAATGTAGGCTCGCTGCACGCCTTCGAGTCCCGTCAGCGCGTTGGTGAGCAAAGGCATGGGGCCGAAGGAGACCGACGTGAGTTCGCTCAGCGGGCGGTACAGCGGCATATCCGTACGGGCCTTGACGAGAGCGTGCGCCCTACTCGCCGATCGGTCGGAATGCCACCGTCAGCCAACCGGTCGACCTCGCGCAGGACAGCCGTGGGCGTGGTTACAGTCAGCAGTCAGTCGCTCACCAAGACAGCATGACCGCTTCCCGCGAGAGCACGCCCGAGGGTCTGCGCCACGTCAGCGCGGAAAACAGAAGAGGCCGGACTCAGAGAGCCCGACCCCTCCCGACCTGCACATTTGACGGAATACCTACCGTACGGTGAGTCACACCCAGCCATTGTGTACACATGGAACATCCGGTACCTTTGAGCTCATGACGCAGATGCCCATAGAGTCCATCCGCGACGTCCGCGCACACCTGGCCGAGGTTGTCGAGCGCGCCGATCGCGACGACCAGCCGACCGTCATCACACGACGGGGGAAAGAGGTCGCCGCCGTCGTGTCGATCGATGTCCTGCGCAAGTACCAGCAGTGGGAAGAGCGCGAGATCAATCGCATCATCGACGAGCGCATGGCGAACCGCGCAGCCGGAGTCCCGATCGAGGACGTCATGAAGGAGACTCTGGCACGCAGTGAGTGAGTACTGCACCGTCTTCCGGCCTGAGGCGCAGGCTGAACTGCGCAAGATTCCGCGCGACATGGCCCTGCGCATCCTCGCCAAGCTGACGGAGCTGGAGAGCGACCCCCTGGGCTTCAACACCACCGCACTCGTGTCCCAGCCCGAACGCCGCCGTCTACGAGTCGGCGACTACCGCGTCGTCTACACCATCGACAACGGGGAGCTGGTGGTGTGGGTCGTCCACGTCGGACATCGCTCCACGGTTTACGACACCTGAATTCCCTGACTCAGGGTGAGCCGGTGGGCATGGCGGATCTCCCAGCCGAGGCCGATGGCGAAGGTCTTGTCCGGTTCGCGGCGAACGCCTCGTAGACGTTCCACAGCGGGCAGGTGCCGCCGGCGCGGGAGAAGTGGAAGCCGGTGGCGGACTGGCGTTTGGACATGCACGGCGGCCAGCATGTGCGGCCAGCGCCAGATGAACGACGGGTTGAAAATGACGCGCATCCAGTCCGTGGGCTCGAACCGGCCGTGGACGAGCTTGAATCCGGCGGGCGTCTGCATCCACGAGTTCGCCGCGATGATCCACGTGGACGACAGGACGGTGCCCACCGACACCATCACGGTGGACACGAACATCGTGCCCTTGCGAACGCGGCCGTCCCCGTAGAGCAGGACGCCGATGAAGCCGGCCTCGACGAAGAAGGCCGTCACGACCTCCATGCCGATGATCGGCCCGATGATCGGGCCCGTCTTCGCGCCGTACACGCCCCAGTTGAGACCCATCTGAAAGGTGATGACGGCTCCGGCAACCACACCGATCCCTTTCGTAAGGGCGGGTTCAGGCGTCGACGACGGGAGTGGCGGCCGACGTGGCCTTGGTGAAGCGCGGCAGGGCGGCGGCGCCGACCGCGAGCAGGGCGACGATGCCCATCTGTACGTACTCGACGCCGGCGAAGGCGTGGGCGACGTTGTGCGGGGCCAGGGTCAGGTAGAGGGTGCCGAGGGTCGCCACCCCGAGAGCCAGTCCGCTCTGCTGCAGGGTGATCAGCACGCCGCTGCCGATGCCGCCGAGGTGCGTGGGGACGTCGGCGAGCACGCTGCGGAACAGGCCGGCGAACAGCATCGACTGTCCGGCACCGACCAGGGCCAGCGGCACGGCCATGGCCCACAGGCTGACGTGCGGCCAGTTCCCGAGCAGGACCGCCACCAGCAAGACAAGTCCGGCAAGTTGGACGACGGCGCCGGCGGACAGGGCCGCCCTGCCGAACCGTGTGATCAGGCGGGGCGCGACCAGGGAACCGGCGAAGAACAGCAGGGCCATCGGCAGGATCGCCAGACCGCTGTGCAGGGCGTCGACGTGCAGGCCGTTCTGGACCGTGAGGGCGAAGACGAACATGAACGCGCCGAAGCCGATGCTGAAGACGAACACCATCGCCAGGCCGCGGGACATCGACGGCAGGCGCAGCAGGGACGGCGGCAGCAGCGGCACCTCCCCGCGCCGCTCGGTGCGCTTCTCCACGACGTAGGTGGCGGCACCGAGGACGACCGCGACGGCGAGCAGCAGCCAGGTCCACCACGGCCAGCCAAGCGAGTGCCCCTCGGTCAGCGGGACCAGCAAGGCGGTCAGGGTGGCGGCGAACATTATGGTGCCGGGCAGGTCGATGCCGACCGGGTGGGGCGAGCGGGTGCTGGGCACGATCCGCGCCGCCACCAGGATCACGACCACGCCGATGGGCACGTTGACCAGGAAGATCGGCCGCCAGGAGGTCCCGGCGATGTCGGCGCTGACCAGCAGGCCGCCCACCAACTGCCCGACCACGGCGGCGATGCCGGAGGTGGCCCCGTACAGGGCCACGGCACGAGCCTTGCGTTCCCCTTCGAGGACGTGATGGAAGGTCGCCAGCACCTGCGGAATGAGCAGGGCTGCGGTGGCGCCCTGGACGATGCGGGCCGCGATCAGCGCCCCCACGGTCGGGGCGACACCGCAGGCCAAGGAGGCCAGCACGAAGCCCACGAGCGCCCCGAGGAAGATACGGCGGCGGCCGTAGCGGTCACCCAGCCGGCCGCCGAGGACCAGCAGGGTCGCGTACGCGACGCCGTACCCGGCGATCACCAGCTCCAGCGACGACGCCGAGGCGTGCAGCGAGGCGTCGATGCTGGGCAGGGCCACGTTGGTGATGAAGAAGTCCATGATCGGCAGGAACGCGCCTGCCAGCAGGATGAACACCCCGACCGGGTGCAGGCCCCCGGCGCGGGCCGTGGCATGGGGCGAGAGCGTCGTCGCCCCGGCATGCCGGGAGGAAGTGGTTGTCGTCATGACAGCCCCCAGAGAGCAGATGCTAGATATTATGAGCTCATAACTATGAGCCCATAAGGAGTATGCCCCCATAACTACTTGGCAGCAACCCCGTATCCTGGAGCCGTGATGGAGGACCAAGCGCACCAGACGGGCCCGACCGCAGGACCGGACCACGAGCAGCGGTGGGCCGAACTGGCCGACCTCGTGCTGATCATCAGCCGCGAGATCCAGTTCCGCGGCTACACCGACGAGCGGGCCGTCCCGCTGTCCCCGTCCGAGGGCATGGTGATGCGCTACCTGCAGCACGACCCCGACGCCCCGCCCAGCCGCATCGCCACCGCGACCGGGCTGCAGCGCACCAACCTCTCCACCATCCTGGGCGGACTGGAGCGCAAGGGCCTCGTCGAGCGACGCGCCGACCCGGGCGACGGCCGCGGCATCACCGTCCACACCACCGAACACGGACGCACCAACTACGCCCTCGTCCGCCAGGAATGGGCCGCAGCCGTCTCCGCGGCCGCCGGTCACGACGCCACACACCTCGACGCCGCCCTCACCCTGCTCACCGCCGTGGAGACCGGCCTGACCAGGACCCGACCCCAGACCCGCGCCGGACGTCCGGCAACAGGGGCCTGACCAGTCGGTGCGACCGACGCCCGCAGCCTGACCGACGCGCCACAGAAGTCGCTAATCGTTACTCCTGCCAACCCATCAGACGAGCCCGCACATCACGTCACGCGCGCCCTGGCCGCCAGCCTCTCCCCAGGCTGATCGCGGTGGCGCGGTCGGCGAAGTTCGGGCGGGGCGAGGAGACGCTGGCCGATGCGAGCGTCCGCGACACCTGGGAGCTGACCCCGGGTCAGCTCACGCTGGGCGGAACCGGCTGGACGGCGCTGCTCGACAGTGCGGTGGAGCACTTCCGCGACGAGTTCGGGCTTCCGCGCGGCTCCCGTCTCCGTGCCGAACTGTCGCGGTGCGGCAGTCCGGGTTCGGCTGCTTCTCAGGTCGGGCGTAGCGCGCTATGGCGTCTGCGTGGCTGCCAGCGGGAAAGTCAGGTTTGGACCACTTCAGCGCAAGGTCGAAAGAGTCGCGCTGGACCTTCAGTTGAGCTCGAGCAAGCGCAGCTGCGGTTCGGCCAGGAATCTCATGCCGGGGTCTTGCGGATCGAAGTTGCTTATCTCCTTTATTATCCGCATCCGGTATCTGAACGTGTTGGGGTGCAGGTGCATCTTCTCCGCGGCCGAGTTCACGTCGCCGAAACTCTCCGGCCCGACAGCGGCGGCGGGTCACAGCTGAGGGACGGCCACTTCCTGCTTCTCTTCATCGGCCAGGGCGTCTCGCGCTCGGCGACGGCCCGAACACCGCCGCGACCGCCTGCTGGCCTGGTCCTGACGAAGGATCCGGCCGCCGTGGCTGGTGGGCGCTTTCGCGTTCGCGCCGCCGTTCGTGGCCACGTTCGTCGTCGCTTCCCAGCCGGAGTTGGCCTCGGCGGGGAAGCGGTCGACGGCGGTCAGGCGCCGGGTGGCCTGGTTGCCGCTTGACCTGCGGCGACGACTTTTCGAGCCTCACAAGGTGACGAAACGTCAGCCGATCCGGCACGGATCGAGCAATGGGCACCGCAACGGGGTCGGCCCCAACCGGGCCGACCCCAGCCCACCTGCACGTTCGCCAAATCACCGCACCAACACTACGGCGGGCACTAAACGTTGAAGCGGAACTCCACCACAACCCATGTGACCTGCAGAAATGCGACGTCATCCCAGCACCGTCCCAGCACGGGATTCGCGACAATGTACGAGAGAGCTCGGGATAGCCGACGCTACACAACAGCGCCAGCAAGGGGCCAAGGTCCGAGGGACTTCTCCGCAACGTCTGTTCAGCCTGATCGCGCCCCCAACTCCCTTGCCGCGCCTGCCATCCGCCACTCACAGCGGCCAGGCGGTCAGCAAATCGCCGGGGCCGTAGGTGGCGTCAAGCCCCGGACAGTCGACTGCACTGCGCGAAACCGCCACGACTGGAACTGGTTCGTCGGTGAGGGCGGCCCGGTGCCGATAGAGAGCGGCCAAGTCGTGCCGGTCGAAGGGCGACTGCTCCAGCCACTTGATGGAGCCAACGAAGAACAGCTCTTTGGCAATGGGGGCGCGGTCCGCCCCGACGATATCGATCTCGACGTCGTTGGTGCGGGTCCAGTAGCCACCCACTGCGGGGGCTGCGGGGAGCTGATCGTCGGGCAGTATCCGGGCCAGCGCCTCGCGGATGAGCGGCTCGATCGCCCGGCCGCGCCAACTGGTCCAGCTCTCCCGGATCCGCGCCAAGGTCAGATCGCCCCGCCCTCGTTCGATCTCCTCCATGGACGGGCCGAGCAGGTGCAGCCAAAACCGCAGGTAGGGATCCGTCACTCGGTAGCGGCGATCCTTCGACGGACGCAGCGATACGGGCAGCTCCGCAGCGACGATCCGCTTGTCCGTAAGCAGCTCCAGCGCTCGCTGCAGGGGGGTGGCCCCGATTCCGCCGGCTGCACGGGCGATATTGGTGAAAGTCCGCTCGCCACTGCCGATAGCCGCCAGCACCGTACGCGCCTGAGCCTGCGGAGGGAATTCGGCAGCCAGCGAGCGCTCGGCCGACACCAGCAGGGCCGAGACCGGGTCACTCAGCGCCTCACCGAGGAAGTCCCCCAGCCCTGCGCCCTGCGGCCACTCCGCGCAGATCAGCGGCAGCCCGCCGGTGACCAGCGCGGCATCGAAGGCTTCCGCCGGATCCAGCCCGAGCATCTGCCCCACCTCGGCGGGGTTGAGCGGTCCCAGCACCATCTCCCGGCCGCGCTGATGGAAGGGTCGTCCATAGCTGTTCAGCGCCTCCATCATCGACAGATCGGAGCCGATGAGAACCAGCAGCACTGGCTTGGTTTCCAGAACCCGATCCCAGGCCCGCTGCAGCATCCCCTCAAAGGCGCCGGCGGTATCCATCAGGTACGGCACTTCATCGATGACCAGCACGCTCGCCCGGTCGGCGGGCAGCGCCGCGGCCAGCACATCGAACGCGGCATCCCAGTTTTCCGGCCGCGCGGCGGCCACCAGCCCAGCCAACGGCAACGTCGACGCTTGGGCGTCCCGGGCCAGCCGTGCCAGATCATCCCTGGGGGACGCGCCAGTCGCCGCATAGAACAGGAACGGGGCTCCGGAGCGCTCCGCAAACCGCTCGACCAGTCGCGACTTGCCCACTCGGCGCCGCCCACGCAACATCACGCACCGACCGGGGCGCTCCCCGCCAACCCCTGTCGCTACCTTCTGCAGCTCTCGCTCCAGTGTCGCCAGCTCCCGCCGACGGCCTACGAAATCCACCACGGTCGACCCCCATGGATGACACTAACGGAAATGTTAGTAACATATACGTTACTAGGTCACCTTTGCCAACCCAACCCACGGGGTCGGCCTGGTGGTGAAGTTTGCCCCGCACCACCACAACCGGACGACCCCGCCACCCGGACGCTGCCGCACGCCCGGCTGAACGATCATTTTCGGATCAGGGATCCAGCAGCCGTCACGGACATCGACGACCATGTCAAGCCCACCCGAAGTCAGGGCCGGGCTGCGAACAGGTCGAGCAGGTCGCGGACGGCGGCAGGCATGTCGATCTCCGCCGGGTCGAGGAGCCACTGCAACTGCAGTCCGTCCATGGCGGCCACCAGGAGCACCACCGCGCGCTCGGGAGTCAGGCCGCCGGGCAGCTCGTCGCCGTACTCGCCGCGGATCGTATCCACCAGATGACGCCGCACCTCGCGGAAGCGCTGTTCGAAGAACGCCCGGGCCGGATGGCCCTCGGTGACGCTCTCGCCGGCCAGGACGGTGTACAGCTGAACCACCCCGGGGCGGCTCGCGTTGTACTCGACGAGCTGTTCCAGCTGTGCACGCTTCCAGCCGGGCGAGGCGGCCGCGGCCCATTGGGCGTCCCAGCGGTCGCGGGCCTCCAGGACCCCGACCAGCAGTGCCTCCTTGCTGGGGAAGTAGTGCAGCAGCCCCTGCTGGGTGAGACCGGCCCGCCGGGCCACCGCGGACAGCGAGGCACCCTGGTAGCCGCGCTCGGCGACCACCTCCATCGCGGCGGCGAGGATCTCCTCGCGCCGCTCGCCGGTACGCCTGCCGCTGCCCTGTCGTGTCACAGGGCCGACCTTACGACCTCGAGGGGGAAGGGAACGGGCCGAACAACGCGGAATATAACTAAAACATAACTACCCCTACCGACCACTCGGTAAATATGTGCAGAATGGTAGCTGCGGGCCGACGTGTTCCCACGACGGCCGCACCGTATCCGGCTGTCCCACCATCCGGCTGTCCCGCAGCTTCCTCGACGAAGAGGAGGGCCCCGTGCCCCACCGTCCCGTCACCCCCAGCAGCACCCCCGCCGACACCGCCCGCGAAGCCGCCGTCGAGGCCGCGCTTGCCCGGCTCGACCTGCCGTCCAAGACCCGGCTGCTCGCCGGCCAGGACATGTGGACCATCCCGGCCTTCCCGGAGATCGGCCTGGAGTCCCTGGTGATGTCCGACGGCCCGATCGGAGTACGGGGCACCCGCTGGACCGCCGCCGACCCGTCCATCGCGCTGCCCTCCCCCACCGCGCTCGCCGCGAGCTGGGACCCGGAGCTGGCCCGCCGTACCGGGCGGCTGCTCGCCCAGGAGGCCCGCCGCAAGGGTGTGCACGTCCTGCTCGCCCCCACCGTGAACCTCCACCGCTCCCCGCTCGGCGGCCGGCACTTCGAGACGTACAGCGAGGACCCGTACCTCACCGGCGTGATCGGCAGCGGCTACGTCCGGGGCGTCCAGGAGGGCGGGGTGGGCACCACCGTCAAGCACTTCGTCGCCAACGACGCCGAGACCGACCGCTTCACCGCCAACAACATCCTGGACGCCCGCACCCTGCGCGAGCTGTACCTGGCACCCTTCGAGGCGATCGTCGAGAACGCCCACCCGTGGGGCATCATGTGCGCCTACAACTCGGTCAACGGCACCACCATGTCCGAGCACCGCTACCTGCAGAACGAAGTACTGCGCGGCGAATGGGGCTTCGACGGGTACATCGTCAGCGACTGGACGGCCGGCCGCGACACCAAGGGCGCGATCGAAGGCGGCCTGGACGTGGCCATGCCCGGTCCCAGGAACGTGTACGGTCCGGCCCTCGAAGCCGCCGTCGCCGCCGGTGAGGTCGCCGAGGAGACCGTGGACGAGGCGGTACGCAACGTACTGCGGCTCGCCGCCCGGGTCGGCATCGTCCAAGGCGCCGAGGGCATGGTCGCCCCCGCCGACCTCCCGGCCGGGATCGACGGCGAAGCACTGGCCCGTGAGGTGGCCCGGCGCGGCTTCACCCTGGTCCGCAACCACAACGGCGCGCTGCCCCTGACGCGTACGGACAAAGTCGCCCTGATCGGACTCGCGGGCCGGGACGCCCGAGTGCTCGGCGGCGGCTCGGCCACCGTCTTCCCGACCCACGTCACTTCCCCCTTGGAGGGGCTGCGCGCCGCGCTGCCCGCCGACAGCCAACTGACGTACTCCATCGGCAATGTGCCCAGCACCGACCTGGACGCCGCCGAGCACGGCTTCGACCTGACGGTGACCGGATTCGACGCGGCCGGGGACAGGCTCGGCACAGAGGTACCGCCGATCGGCGCGGTGCAGTGGTTCGCCGGCGGCTTCCCCGACGGCATCGACTACGCGAATCTGCACAGCGCCGTCATCTCCGGCACCTTCACCCCGCGTGTATCCGGCGCCCACCGCTTCGGCACCAAGGGCCTGGGCGTCTTCAAGCTCACCGTGGACGGCACCGTGCTGTTCGACGGCGAGGTACTTTCCGAGAGCGACGACCCGTTCACGGACTTCTTCGCCGCACCCCGCGAGGCCGGTGTGGTGGAGCTGGCCGAGGGCAAGCCGGTGGAGGTCTCACTGGAGCATGTGCCGTACAAGCCCGAGGGCGTCCCCATGGAGGTGATCAGCTTCACCCTGGCCCACCTGGAGCCCTCCGCCGACGACGACACCCTGATCGCCGAGGCCGTCGCCGCGGCCCGGGCCGCCGACAGCGCGGTGGTCGTGGTGTCCACCACCGCCGCCGTGGAGTCCGAGGGCTTCGACCGCACCGACCTGCGGCTGCCGGGACGCCAGGACGACCTGGTGGCAGCCGTGGCGGCCGCCAACCCGAACACCGTGGTCGTGGTCAACGCCGGGTCCCCGGTGGAGATGCCCTGGCGTGACTCGGTGGCGGCGGTCCTCCTGACCTGGTTCCCGGGCCAGGAGGGTGGCTCCGCCCTGGCGGACGTGCTGCTCGGCGCCGAGGAGCCGGGCGGCCGGCTGCCCACCACCTGGCCGGTGCGCTTCGCCGACGCCCCGGTCACCGAGGTGGCGCCGCGCGCCGACGGCACCCTGCCGTACGACGAGGGCCTGTTCATCGGCTACCGGGCCTGGGAGAAGCGCGGCGTCACACCCGCGTTCCCCTTCGGCCATGGCCTGGGCTACACCGACTGGGCCTACGAGTCGATCGACCTGGAGGGCGCCACGGCCCGGATCCGCGTGCGCAACACCGGCACCCGTACCGGCCGCGAGGTCGTCCAGGTGTACCTGGCCCCGGTCGATGACACGGTGCAGCGCCCGGTGCGCTGGCTGGCCGGCTTCGCCTCTGTGACGGCGAGCCCCGGCGAGAGCGTCGAGGTGGCCGTCGAACTGCCGCGCCGCGCCTTCGAGATCTGGGACGAGGCCGCCCACACCTGGACCCTGGTGCCGGGCTCGTACGAGGTGCAGGCCGGCCGCTCGATCGCGGACCGGCGCCTGACCGCGGCCCTGCGGGCGTAACCGCCCGCCCCGATACCGGTCCGGGGGACGGACCTGACCCCGTCCCCCGGATCACCGCCGTCGTGCGGAACGGATGTGGCCCGTACCGACTTGACCGGTACGGGCCACATCCGTTCCGTTGTGTTCAGAGAGTGAGGCCGTGGCCGTAGTGGAAGAGGGGGGCCGCGGTGTCGGAGGGAACGTCGGGGCGGGATGCCTCGACGTCCTTCATAGAGCCGGGCATTTCGAAGGGGAGGCGGCCTTCGGGGGCAGCCCGGCCGAAGACGACGTCGAGGAGGGCTTCGGCGCTGGCACCGTAGTTGCCGATCAGGGCGGCGGAGGGCTCGGCCAGCTCGGGGACCACGGCGGGGCGCTCCAGGTAGAGGTCCACGACGGTGGGGACGGCCTCGGCCAGGGCGAGCACCGGGGCGAGCTCCTCGGCGGTGAAGTCGAGCCGACCGTCGTGGAAGAAGGACTCGAAGCGGCCCTCGCGCTTGGTGTACGGAGTCCGGAGGCGGACCACGGCCAGGTCCGCGTCGGCCGGGTCGGCGACGACCCTGCCGTAGCGGGCGGCCACCGACTCCTCGATGCCTTCCACATAGAGGCGCAGTCCCTCGGCGGCCGGCAGGGGCGCGTCCTGGTTGGTGAGGACGGTCAGGGAGCGGCGCTGGGCGTCCAGTCCCGCCGCCCTGAAGTCCGGGCTGCCGCCTCGGGGTCCACGTACGGATTGTCGAAGAGGCCGAGGGTGAACTTCTCGGCGAGCAGGCGGCGTACGGAGGTGTCGATGCGCTCCTCGGACACCAGGCCCCGGTGGACGATGTCGACAATCACCTGGGGGCAGGCCTCCCCGCCGAACTGGTCGCAGCCGGCCTCGATGACCCGGGCCGCCCGCTCCTCGCGGGTCGCGTGCTCAAGGCCCCAGGCGCGCGCCTCGTGCGGCTCGCCGAAGATCACCGAGTCGCTGATCAGGCCCCAGTCGGTGCAGACCACCCCGTCGGGTCCTCGCCGCCGCCCAGCAGGTTGAAGTGGCTCATCAGGCGCCGGTCCACGAAGTCGGTGGCGGTGGCCACCACGACCTGCTCGGAGTCCTCGGCGAGGGTGCCGTCCGCATTCATCGTGGTCATGGTCTGGAAGAGCAGTCCTGCCTTCTCCTCCAGAGTCATCCGCCCCACCAGGTCCTCGACCCGGTCCCCGACGGGCAGCGCGGCGTCCCAGTACGGGTGGGCGTCGTCTCCGGTGCCGCGTACGGGGGCGTCTGCCGGGCGGAAGGTGCTCAACTCGGTCTCGATTCATACGGTGGGGCGGTGCGGTACGGAAAAACGGGCCCGCCCCCACGACGTCAGGTCCGTGGGGGCGGGAAGCGGGACTACTTCGCGGAACGGATCAGCTGCATCGCTCCGGCGCCGAGCAGCGCGGCCACCGCGCCGACCAGGAACAGCAGCGTGTAGTTGTCGCTTTCGGCGCTGCCCACGGCCAGCAGCAGCGGCGCGTACATCGGGATCAGTGACTGCGGAAGGGCGTTGGCGATGTTGAGGACGCCCATGCTCTGGGCGGCCTTGGCCGGGTCGGGCAGGACCTTGGCGGACAGGGCGATGTCGACGGCGAAGTACAGGCCCTGGCCCAGGCCGCTGATGGCCGCCCAGACGAACAGCATAGACAGGGTGTCGGCGGTGGAGTAGCCGACCAGGGCGCCGGTGATCACGATCGCGGCCGCGATCACGAAGGGCTTGCGGCGTCCCGAGCGGTCCGACAGCCAGCCGCCGGTCGTCGCGCCGAGCACGGTGGTGGCGGTGCCGACCACGGTGAGGAGGGTCATCTTGGCCACCGCATCGGCGATGGAACAGTCGAAGCGGCCCATCAGGAAGTACAGCTGGTAGCTGCTGACGGACAGGGCGCCGGTCATGAGCAGGAAGCGGCCCGCCCAGTTCCAGGCGAAGTCCTTGTGCTTGACCGGGTTGACCCAGAAGCTGCCCGCGAACTCCTTGACGGTGTAGCGCTGGACACCCGCCTTGTCGGCGGGCTTGTCCAGACCCTTCAGGGCCCACACCAGGAAGGCCGCGCCAGCCACACCCATGGCCGCCGGGACCATGAACATCGCCACTTGGCTGTCGATGAAGGCGTTGGCGAGCAGCGAACCGGCCACGATCGCCACGTTCAGCATCATCGAGAAGACGCCGGAGACCCGGCCGCGCTGGTGTTCGGGCACCAGGTCGGGGATGACCGCGGTGATGGAGGCGGTGGAGGCGTTGATGCCGAGCTGGGCCAGTGCCCAGCCGAAGGCGATCACCGGGATGGCGGTGGAGGTCGCGATCAGCAGGAGGCCGATGGAGCCGAGCAGGACGCCGCCGATGATCCAGGGCCGACGACGGCCGAAGCGGCTGGTCGTACGGTCCGAGAGGGCGCCGAAGAGCGGGGCCGAGATCAGGGCGAGGACCGCGCCGACGCCGGCCACCAGGGACAGCGAGGCGGCGCTGTTGTCCGGGTCGACGGTGGCGATACGGGCGGACAGGGTGACGATGGCCGGGGCCAGGATCGCGGTCGAGACGCCGAATTGGCCGGCCACGAGAGCGGCGATCAGTTTGCCGGGGGCGCCGGCAGCAGTAGGCGCTGGAGGAGCGGCGGCCTTCGCATCGATGACCGCCATCGCGGCCTCCTTGGGGGACGGTGTCGGCCTCGTTGCCAACTTGTGAAGTCACCGTACGGAACAAAACTTGCATGCGTACAGGTTTCTTATGAGTGATCTGGATCACATGCTCAAATCGTTATCTATTAGGGCAAGTCGCCCTGGCGTAGGGTGACGTCATGCCCGCAAAGCCACAGGATGCACGCCTCATTAGTTCCGTCACGGAGCAAACTCGTCGTACCGGATACGCGGTCGGCGAGGCCCGGCGGCGGCGCATCCTGGAAGTGGCCATGGAGCAGTTCGCCGAGTGGGGCTACCACGCCTCCTCCATGCCCCGGATCGCCAAGGCCGTGGGCATCACCACCACCGGGCTCACCCACCATTTCCGCACCAAGGAGGAACTCCTGGTGGAGGTCCTGCGGGAGCGGGATCGCGAAGATATGGCGTACGTGGAGAACTTCGACCTGCACGGCATCATCACGCTGCAGGCCCAGGTGGAACTGGCCCGGGTCAACGCCGAAAGGCCGGTGCTCATCCGCCTGTTCACCGTTCTCGCCGGCGAGGCGGGCAACCCGGACCACCCCGCGCACCACTACTTCCGACAGCGCTACGAATCGGGAATCGGCATCCTGGCGACCGGCCTGCGCGAGTCCATCGAACAGGGCATGGTGCGGCCCGAGGTGGACCCCGAGCGGGTGGCCCGCGAGTCCATGGCCATGATGGACGGCCTGCAGATCCAGTGGGGCATCAACCCCGAGCGGGTGGACCTGGTGGAGGCCACCAGGTCCTATATGGACGACCTCTGCCGCCAGATCACCGTCGACGGCTCCGGCCTGCCCGACCGCCCGGCACGGGAGTGACAACCCGGCACGGACGGCCCAGCGGTCAGTAGCGACAGCGGGCTGCGAGCATCACGATTTCCTTGTCCGTGACCAGGTAGACAAGGCGGTGCTCGTCGTCGATCCGCCTCGACCACGCCCCGGGCAAGTGGTTCTTCAGCGGCTTGGGCTTGCCGATCCCCGTGAAGGGGTCACGCTTGACGTCCTCGATGAGCTTGTTGATCCGGGCGAGCATCTTGCGGTCGTTCTTGTAGCGGAAGCCCACGAGAAGGTGCTCACCCTCCCCGAACCGGTCGATCCATCGCGGACAGGAGTCGAAACGACCTGCCCGATCGAATCCGCCCAGACCGGCAGGGTCCAGTCCGCCGCGCCCGCACCGGCGGCCACCAACCACTCGGATCCACAACGGCGAGCCGAGCACCCTTACCGCTCGACCACGAATACGCCCAGCGTGGCCTGAACCAACTGACAGCGCCCCAAAGGACCCACCATGGAACGACCTGCACCGCTGACGTGGCAGCGCACCCTCCTCGCTTGACAGGTGGGGCCGACCCGATTCGGGCCGACCCCACCTGACCTGCATGTTTGCCAGATCATGGACGATCTCTTAGTGCGCGTTCTAGACGTTGAAGCGGAACTCCACCACGTCGCCGTCCTGCATGACGTAGTCCTTGCCCTCCATGCGGGCCTTGCCCTTGGCGCGGGCCTCGGGGACGGAGCCGCATGCGACGAGGTCGTCGAAGGAGACGATCTCGGCCTTGATGAAGCCCTTCTGGAAGTCGGTGTGGATGACACCGGCGGCCTCGGGGGCGGTGGCGCCCTTCTTGATGGTCCAGGCGCGGGCTTCCTTGGGACCGGCGGTGAGGTAGGTCTGGAGGCCGAGGGTGTCGAAGCCGACGCGGCCGAGGGTGGCCATGCCGGGCTCGTCCTGGCCCATGGACTGCAGGAGTTCGAGGGCCTCGTCGTCGTCGAGCTCGATGAGCTCGGACTCGATCTTGGCGTTGAGGAAGATGGCCTCGGCGGGGGCGACGAGGGCGCGCTGCTCGTTCTTGAAGTCCTCGTCGGTCAGCTCGTCCTCGTCGACGTTGAAGACGTAGAGGAAGGGCTTGACGGTGAGCAGGTGCAGCTCGTGGAGGAGCTTGCCCTGCTCGGTGCCGGCGGAGATGCCGGCGGAGAAGAGGGTGCGGCCCTCCTCGAGGATCTTCTGGGCGTCCAGGACGGCGGCGAGGACGGCCGCCTTCTCCTTCTGGAGGCGGGATTCCTTGGTGAGGCGGGGGACGGCCTTCTCGACGGACTGCATGTCGGCGAGGATCAGCTCGGTGTTGATGGTCTCGATGTCGTCCTTGGGCGAGACCTTGCCGTCGACGTGGACGACGTTCTCGTCCTTGAAGGCGCGGATGACCTGGCAGATCGCGTCGGACTCGCGGATGTGCGCCAGGAACTTGTTGCCCAGGCCCTCACCCTCGCTCGCGCCGCGCACGATGCCGGCGATGTCGACGAAGTCGACCGTGGCGGGGAGCTTGCGCTGCGAACCGAAGATTTCGGCCAGCTTGTCGAGGCGGGGGTCGGGGACACCGACGACGCCGACATTGGGCTCGATAGTGGCGAACGGGTAGTTGGCCGCCAGCACGTCGTTCTTGGTCAGGGCGTTGAACAGGGTCGACTTGCCGACATTCGGCAGGCCGACGATTCCGATCGTGAGCGACACGTGACGACTTCCCGTAGCGATGTAGGTGGAGACGCCCAGTCTACGGGCCTCGGCACCTGGCCTCCTATCAGCTTCGAACACTCGCCCAGGGGAGGTGAAAAGGCGTGTCCTGCCCCTGTTCTTCCCGGTAGCCGTGCCTACTTTTGGTACGTGGAGCATCACAGCACGCACACGAACGCCGGCCGGCTGCCGCATCCCCGCGACACCGCAGCCGCAACCCGCCGCACGCCGCGCCCCCCGGCGGCGCGGCTGACCCGTTTGCGTGGGCCGCGCGGCCCACGCCGGCTGGAGCCCCGGCTGACCGCGCTGGGGACCGGGCTCGGCCTGACGGCGGTCGCGCTGGGCAGCGCGGCGCTGGACGCGCTGGTCTTCGGGGAGCCGGGGGTGTTCTTCGGGGTGGTGTTCGTGCTCGCATGCGTCGCGGCGGCGCTCCTGGTACGCCCCTACGAACTGTCGGCGGCCCCGATCAGCGCGCCGATCGCCTTCACGGTGGCCGTCGCCGTCACCGCCGACAGCGGAACCGGCGGCGTCGCCGGGCACGCGATGGGCGCGGTGACGGCACTGGCACTGCTGACGGGCTGGCTGTACACGGGGACGCTGCTGGCGGCGGCCATCGCGGGCGTACGGAAGGTGGCCGACGTACGGAAGGCGCGGCGCCGTCCGGACCGGGCAGCCCAGGCCTAGGCCTGGGCCACCGCGGCGGCAGCGGCCATGGCGGCGCCGACGATGCCGGCGTTGTTCTGCAGCGCGGCGGGGACGATCTCGGCGCGGACGCCCTGGATCAGGGGCAGGAACTTGGACGCCTTACGGCTCACACCGCCGCCGATGACGAACAGTTCGGGCGAGAAGAGCATCTCCACGTGGGCGAGGTACTTCTGCACCCGGTGCGCCCAGTGCTCCCAGGTGAGGTCCTCGTCCTCCTTGGCCTTGGTGGAGGCCTTCTTCTCGGCGTCGTGGCCGTTGAGCTCCAGGTGGCCGAGCTCGGTGTTGGGGAGCAGGCGGCCGTCGACGAAGACCGCGCTGCCGATGCCGGTGCCGAGGGTGAGCATGATGACGGTGCCCTTGCGGTCGCGGCCGGCGCCGAAGGCCATCTCGGCGAGGCCGGCGGCGTCCGCGTCGTTGAGCAGCGTGACGGGGGCGCCGACCCGGTCGCTGAGCAGCTTCTGGGCCTCCAGGCCGATCCAGCGCTGGTCGACGTTGGCCGCCGTCCGAGTCGTACCGGCGGTCACGACACCGGGGAAGGTCGCGCCGATCGGGCCCGACCAGCCGAAGTGCTCCACGACCTGGCCGACGCAGTCCGCGACGGCCTCCGGGGTCGCCGGTTGCGGGGTCAGCACCTTGTAGCGCTCGTCCGTGAGGTCGCCGACCTCAAGGTCCACCGGAGCACCCTTGATGCCCGACCCGCCGATGTCCACACCGAAAACCTTCATGGGACAACGCTATTACGCGGGGTCAACCTCCGCTGCACCCAGTGCGGCAGCCTCGGCGCGCAGGTCCCGGCGCAGCTCCTTGGGCAGCGAGAACTGGATCCGCTCCTCCGCCGACTTCACGATCTCCACATCGCCGTAGCCGCGCTCGGCCAGCCAGTCCAGCACGCCCTCGACCAGGATCTCCGGCACGGAGGCGCCCGAGGTGACGCCGACGGTCGTGACGCCGTCCAGCCAGGCCTCGTCGATCTCGTCGGCGAAGTCCACCAGGTACGAGGCCCGGGCGCCGGCCTGCAGGGCGACCTCGACGAGGCGGACCGAGTTCGAGGAGTTCTTGGAGCCGACGACGATCACCAGGTCGGCGTCGGCGCCGATCTGCTTGACCGCGACCTGGCGGTTCTGCGTCGCGTAGCAGATGTCGTCGCTCGGCGGGCTGACCAGCGCGGGGAAGCGCTCCTGCAGCTTGCCGACGGTCTCCATCGTCTCGTCGACGGACAGCGTGGTCTGGGACAGCCAGACCAGCCTCTTCTCGTCGCGGACCTCCAGGCCGGCCACGTCCTCCGGGCCGTCGACCAGGTGGATGCGGTCCGGGGCCTCGCCCATGGTGCCGATGACCTCCTCGTGACCCTCGTGGCCGATGAGGAGGATGTCGTAGTCCTCGGACGCGAAGCGCTGCGCCTCCTTGTGGACCTTGGTCACCAGGGGGCAGGTCGCGTCGATGGACGCCAGCTTGCGGCTCGCGGCCTCGTCGTGGACCTCGGGGGCCACACCGTGGGCGGAGAAGATCACGATGTTGCCCTCGGGCACCTCCTCCGTCTCGTCGACGAAGATCGCGCCCTTCTTCTCCAGGGTCCGCACGACGTATTTGTTGTGGACGATTTCCTTGCGTACGTAGACCGGCGCGCCGTACTGCTCAAGCGCCTGCTCGACGGCGATCACGGCACGGTCAACGCCCGCGCAGTAGCCACGGGGTGCGGCGAGGAGGACTCGGCGGGCTGTCGTAGCAGTCATGCCCTCCATCGTACGGGGCGCGGGAACCGGGGCAGTGATCCAAGCTGGTGTCCATGACGACCACTGCCACCGACCAGGAGGAGGGCGGCGGCCGGCTCCGCCGCAGCCTCGGCTTCCGTGACCTGGTCGTCTACGGCCTGCTCTTCATCGCGCCGATGGCCCCGGTCGGCATCTTCGGCACCCTGCAGGCCAAGTCGCACGGCGCCATCGCGCTGGTGTACATCGTGGCCACGGTCGCGATGGCCTTCACCGCCTTCAGCTACGCCCAGATGGTGCGGGTCGTCCCCCAGGCGGGCTCGGTCTTCGCGTACGCCCGGGCCGGGCTCGGGGAGGGGCCGGGCTTCATCGCCGGGTGGATGGCGATGCTCGACTACCTGCTGATCCCGGCGGTGGCGTATCTCTTCTCCGGGATCGCGATGGAGGCGCTGGTGCCGCAGGTCCACCGCTGGGTATGGACCGCGATCGCGGTGGTCGTCACGACCGGCCTGAATCTGTGGGGGGTGCGGGCCGCCGCGCTGGTGGGCTTCCTGGTGCTGGCGATGGAGATCGTGGTGCTGCTGATCTTCATGGTCTCGGCGATCGTCGTCCTGGTCAGGGACGGCGCCCAACGGGGCTGGGGCTCGCCGCTGGCGGGGCAGGGGGCCTTCTCGATGGCCGCGGTGTTCGGCGCGGTGTCGGTGGCGGTGCTGTCCTTCCTGGGCTTCGACGCCATCGCCTCCTTCGCGGAGGAGGTCACCGGCGGCTCGGCTCAGGTCGCGCGGGCGGTGCTGTTCTGTCTGGCGCTGGCGGGCGTGCTCTTCGTCGCCCAGACGTATCTGGCGGCGCTGCTCGCCCCGATGTCCGCCGCCGAGCTGGCCGCGAAGCCGGCCGAGCAGGGCTCTGCCTTCTACGACACCGTCGACGCCGCGGTCGGGACCTGGCTGCACGACCTCGTGGCCACCAGCAAGGCCATCGGCGCCGCCTTCGCCGCTCTGGCCGGGCAGGCGGCCGCCGGGCGGCTGGTCTTCGCCATGGCCCGCGAGCGCCGGCTGCCCCGCGTCCTGTCGCGGGTGAGCGAGCCGAGCGGGGTGCCCCGGCGGGCGCTGCTGGTGGCGGCGGTGATCACCCTCGTGGCCGCCGTCTGGGCCGCCAACCGCTCCGACGGACTGGACCGCCTGGTCTCGGTCGTCGACATCGGCGCGCTCACCGCCTTCGCGCTGCTGCACTTGTCCGTGGTCGGCTGGTTCGCCCTCCGCAGGCCGGACGGTGCCCCGCCGAACCCCTGGAAGCACGTGCTCGTGCCGGTGCTCGGCCTCGCCATCACCGTCGCCGTCATCGTCGAAGCGTCGGGCTCCGCCCAGCTCGTCGGCCTCATCTGGCTCGGCGCGGGTCTCGTCATCCTCGCCGTCCAGGGCGCGACGACGCGCAGCGGCCCCGGGCAGGCGTGAACTTGGGATACCGCCCGGTTGTGGGAGTACGTTCCGCTGGGGCACCCCCCCAGCGTCTAGCTGGGGGCGGACGGCCTACCCCCAACCCGGCGAGCCAGGGCCGTCACCGCGGCCCCGCAGAGCGCGGCGGCGAGCGGCAGACAGCTGAAGCAGCCGCAGCCGGGGCCGCGGCGGCCGATGCGGAAGCCGCCGCCGATGCGGGGCGGGCGTTCGCGGTCGGGGCGGATGCGCATGGTCCCAGGGTGCGGGGCGCGCCGGGGTAGGGACAGCGGGGTGCGGCATACGGGTCGGTGTCGGCGGTGACGGCTAGTCTCAGCGTATGGCTGTGAACACATCGGCGGAGGCGCCGATCCCGGTCGGCGAGGTGTCGCGGCTGATCGGGGGATGGATCGACCGGCTGGGCGCGATCTGGGTCGAGGGGCAGATCACCCAGCTCTCCCGTCGCCCCGGCGCGGGCGTGGTCTTCCTGACGCTGCGCGACCCCTCGTACGACCTCTCGCTGACCGTGACGTGCCGCCGCTCGGTCTTCGACGAGATCTCCGACCTGGTCGGCGAGGGCGCGCGCGTCGTCGTGCACGCCAAGCCGGAGTGGTACGCGCCGCGCGGGCAGCTGTCGCTGCGGGCGACGGAGATACGGCCGGTCGGCATCGGGGATCTGCTGGCGCGGCTGGAGCAGTTGAAGAAGCGGCTGGCGGCCGAAGGGCTCTTCGCGGCCGAGCGGAAGAAGCCGCTGCCTTTTCTGCCGCAGCTCATCGGGCTGGTCTGCGGGCGGGCGTCCGCCGCCGAGCACGACGTGCTGGAGAACGCGCGGCTGCGCTGGCCCGCCGTCCGCTTCGAGGTGCGGAACGTGCCGGTGCAGGGCGCGTACGCGGTGCCTCAGGTGATCGACGCGGTGCGCGGGCTCGACGCGCATCCCGAGGTCGACGTGATCATCGTCGCCCGGGGCGGCGGCAGTGTGGAGGACCTGCTGCCGTTCTCGGACGAGCAGCTGGTGCGGGCGGTGGCCGAGTGCCGTACGCCGGTGGTGTCGGCGATCGGGCACGAGCCGGACTCCCCGCTGCTGGACCTGGTGGCCGACCTGCGGGCGTCCACGCCGACGGACGCCGCGAAGCGGGTCGTCCCCGACGTCGGGGAGGAGCTGGCCCGGGTCGAGCAGATGCGGCACCGCTCGCTGCGCGTGATGCGCGGGCTGCTCGACCGCGAGGAGCACGGGCTCACCGCCGCGCTGAGCCGGCCGTCTATGGCGCGGCCGCACCGGATGGTGGAGGAGCGCGAGGAGCAGATCAGCGCCCTCCTCGACCGCTCCCGGCGCTGCCTGCGCCACCGCCTCGACCGCTCCGAGGACGAGCTGGCCCACACCCGGGCCCGGGTCGTGGCGCTGTCGCCCGCGGCGACGCTCCAGCGGGGGTACGCGGTGCTCCAGCGGGAGGACGGCACCGTCGTGCGGGTGGCGGACGAGGTCACCGATGAGGAGAAGCTGCGCGCGCGGGTCGCGGAGGGCGAGTTCACGGTCCGCGTCACGCGCTGACCGCCGGTGTCGGAGGCCGCCTCTAGGCTGAGGGCATGGCAGCAGCAGGAGCAGATCAGGACACGCTGGGATACGAACAGGCGCGGGACGAGCTCGTCGATGTCGTACGGCGGCTCGAGGCGGGCGGCTCCACCCTTGAGGAGTCGCTGGCGCTCTGGGAGCGCGGTGAGGAACTGGCCCGCGTCTGCCGCCGCTGGCTGGAGGGCGCCAGGGCCCGCCTCGACGCGGCGCTCGCGGAGGATGGCGACGGGGCGGCGGCGGCCGGGGCCGGCGACGAGGACGAGGACGAGCCCGGAGAGTAGGGGTCTGTGAGGGCGGTCACGCCCACCCCGGGGAATGGTTGAAGTTTCACGTATGTTGGGTACGGTAGTCAGCGCGTGCCCAACTGGGCACCCATACCGCGATCCCCCCATGAGGTAATACGACATGTCTCTCGTACTCGACTCCGCCGCCCAGGACCTGCTCTTCCGCGAGGCGCGGACCGCGAACAGCTTCACCGACGAGCCGGTGACAGACGAGCAGGTCCAGGCGATATACGACCTGGTCAAGTACGCGCCGACGGCGTTCAACCAGCAGCCGCTGCGCGTCGTCCTGGTCCGGTCGGCCGAGGGTCGCGAGCGCCTGGTCGGCCACCTGGCGGAGGGCAACCAGGCGAAGACCGCCGCCGCCCCGCTGGTGGCGATCCTGGCGGCCGACAACGAGTTCCACGAGGAGCTGCCGACCCAGTTCCCGGCCTTCCCCCAGGCGAAGGACCTCTTCTTCGCTGAGCGGGCCGCGCGTGAGCAGTCGGCGGCCTTCAACGCCGCGCTGCAGGTCGGCTACTTCATCGTGGGCGTCCGTGCCGCCGGCCTGGCCGCGGGCCCGATGACCGGCTACGACGCCAAGGGCATCAACAAGGAGTTCTTCGGCGACGGCGACCACACCGTCCTGGCCGTCGTCAACATCGGCAAGCCGGGCGACAACGCCTGGTACCCGCGCAGCCCGCGCCTGGCGTACGACGAGGTCGTCACGACCGTCTGAGCAGCCTCACCAGCACAACCTCACTGGCCGCCGCGCTCCTCCAGCGCGGCGGCCAGTGTCGCGAGCCGGTCGAACGAGGCCGTGCCGGTGACCATCGTCGTGACGCCGCCTTCCTCACGGACCAGCGCGTCGTACTTGTCGCCCTTGTAGCGCGCCCAGGTGAAGCCGTCGACCGTACGGCTGCCGGACCGGACGGCGCTGTAGGTCTTGTCCTTGATGAAGGCCACGGCATCCGCATTGCTCTGCTCGACGGCGGCGTACTCGTTCTCCGGGTCGACAAAGCCGAGGTGCCAGAGGACGGCCTTGGTGTCGGAGGCGTCGTACGTCACCGAGGTGGCGCGCCACTGCTTGCCGAGGCCGACGGGGGCGGCGACGGCGAAGGGCGCGTCGCGGCGGGCCTGGCCGAGCTCGACCGTGTAGCTGACGGTCTTGACCGGGTCACCCTCGCTGTGCGGGATGAAGATGTATATGACGGCGACGACAACGCCGATCACCGCCATCGAGAGCACCAGGTCCCGCACCGTCTGCTTGCCACCACGCGTATTCGCCACGCCCCTATCGTCTCCCATGGCCGGAGCTCCTCCGGCAGGCGGGGCAGGCTACTCGCGTGCCGCTCATGTGACGGGCGCCCTGCTCATTCTCACGGGGGACGGATAAGGTCGTAGCACCCTCTTTTCCGGCCGTCCTCGTACAGAAAGGTGCGCTGTGATGACCGAGCAGCACGAAGCCCATCTGCCCCCGCAGCTCGAAGTGAGCCCCGAAGCCCCGGACCGCAACCTGGCCCTCGAACTCGTGCGGGTGACCGAGGCCGCGGCGATGGCCGCCGGCCGCTGGGTCGGCCGCGGTGACAAGAACGGCGCGGACGGGGCCGCCGTGAAGGCCATGCGGACCCTCGTCTCGACCGTCTCGATGAACGGCGTCGTCGTCATCGGCGAGGGCGAGAAGGACGAAGCGCCGATGCTCTACAACGGCGAGCGGATCGGCGACGGCACGGGCGCCGAGTGCGATGTCGCCGTTGACCCGGTCGACGGCACGACGCTCACCGCCAAGGGCATGAGCAATGCCGTGTCCGTGCTGGCGGTCGCCGACCGCGGCACGATGTACGACCCGTCGGCCGTGTTCTACATGGACAAGCTGGTCACCGGCCCCGAGGCCGCGGACTATGTCGACATCACCGCGCCGCCGGCGGTCAACATCCGCCGGGTCGCCAAGGCCAAGGGCGGCTCCCCCGAGGACGTCACCGTGGTGGTCCTGGACCGCCCGCGGCACGACGGAATCGTCAAGGAGATCCGCGAGGCGGGGGCGCGGATCAAGTTCATCTCCGACGGCGACGTCGCCGGCGCCGTCATGGCCGTACGGGAAGGCACCGGCGTCGACCTGCTCATGGGCATCGGCGGCACCCCGGAGGGCATCATCGCGGCCTGCGCGATCAAGTGCCTGGGCGGCACCATCCAGGGCAGGCTGTGGCCGAAGGACGACGCCGAGCGGCAGCGCGCGCTGGACGCCGGCCACGACCTGGACCGGGTGCTGTCGACCAACGACCTGGTCAGCGGTGAGAACGTGTTCTTCGTCGCCACCGGCATCACGGACGGCGAACTGCTGCGCGGCGTGCGGTACCGCGCGGAGACGGCCACCACCGAGTCGCTGGTGGTGCGCTCGAAGTCCGGCACGATCCGGCAGATCGACTCCACGCACCGGCTCTCGAAGCTGCGTGCGTACAGCTCGATCGACTTCGACCGGGCCCGCTAGAACGGCCCGACAGAACGGTGGAACGATCCGGGGCCCCGCCGAATCGGCGGGGCCCCGGACCTTCAGCATCAGCCCGCTGCGGGCATCCGCGTCGTCGTTCGCTGCAGCTCGGCCTCGCGGCGGCGGCGCCGGGCCAGCACCACACGGCGCTCGGCGGCGGTGAGGCCGCCCCAGACGCCGTACGGCTCCGGCTGGAGCAGCGCGTGCTCCCGGCACTCCAGCATGACCGGGCAGCGCGCACAGACGCGCTTGGCGGCCTCCTCGCGGGAGAGCCGCGCCGCGGTCGGCTCCTTGGACGGTGCGAAGAACAGGCCTGCCTCATCACTGCGGCAGGCCGCTTCCGCATGCCATGGGCCGCCGAGATCCCGTGGCTCGCTCCCATTGACGGACGCGCCCCTGGATGCTGCGGATACTGCCGGGGGCTCGATCGGTTGAAGCACGGGATACTCCTAAACGACGGCTCGGCGTTGTCTCACCCTTGCCTGTCGCACCGCGCGGCGGCGGCGAGCGACGTGTCCCCAAGCCTTACCCGCTGTGCGCGCGTTCATGCGCACGGTGGCGCTCCCGGGTGCGCGCCGGAGCTGCGCCGGGCGGACTGCGCCCCAGCCGTCGAGTGGGGCGCCGAGTCAGCCGTCGAGCTCCGGCTTCGCGCGCTGCGGCTTGAGGCGCTTGCCGCGCTTCGGCGAGGCGTCCACGCCACCCCAGAAAGCGAAGCCCTGGATCTTGATCACGGGCGCGCCCGGCTCCGGGGACTCGAACGACTTGACGTCGAAGCCGCCCATGATGCCGACGCCGCCGCTGCCCAGGACCGTGACGTTCTCCGGGACCTTGATCGAGATGCCGCCCATGATCGCCGTGCAGTTGATGACCAGCTCGGGCGAGGTGAACGTCGCCTCGGTGAGGTCGATCTCGATCCCGCCCATGATCGCGACGGCGTTGATCTGGTGGCCGACCCGCCAGCGGCCCTTGCGCTCGGCGCCGCCCATGATGCCGACGAGGTTCGGGTTCTCGCCACTGCCGTCGGACGCCCACCTGCTCGGCGCCGGCGCCGGGCCGGCCGCGCGGCCTGCGGGCAGATCGCGTACGAACGGTTCCAGCTCGCCGATGGTCTTGGCGGCGTAGACCCCGTCGAGCCGCTCCGAGAACTCGTCCGTATTGAGGCGGCCCTCGGCGAGGGCGTCGCGAAGGATGTCGGTGATCCGGTCGCGGTCGGCGTCCGACGCGCGGAGTTCGGCCTCGGCCACGGGTGTCACGGGCGGCTTCACGGGCTGGGTTTCTCGCTTCTGGAGCGACGACTCGTCCACGACGCCTACCGTACACAAACGCGATAGATCGCGACTAGTAGGAGTGAGGGTCACCTCACACAGTCGTTGACTCCGCCACGTTCTACGCTTGTCGGGCTTCGTCGACGCAGCCCAGTGAGGATGTCCCCCCATGCCCGAGTTCGCCTATTCGGATCTGCTTCCCCTCGGCGAGGACACCACGCCCTACCGCCTCATCACCTCCGAGGGCGTCAGCACCTTCCAGGCCGACGGCCGCACCTTCCTCAAGGTCGAGCCGGAGGCGCTGCGCAAGCTCGCCGCCGAGGCCATGCACGACATCTCGCACTACCTGCGCCCGGCCCACCTCGCCCAGTTGCGCCGGATCCTCGACGACCCCGAGGCGTCCCCCAACGACCGCTTCGTGGCACTGGACCTGCTCAAGAACGCCAACATCGCCGCCGCCGGCGTCCTCCCCATGTGCCAGGACACCGGCACCGCCATCGTGATGGGCAAGCGCGGCCAGAACGTGCTGACCGAGGGCGGCGACGAGGAGGCACTGTCGCGGGGCGTGTACGACGCGTACACCAAGCTCAATCTGCGCTACTCGCAGATGGCCCCGCTGACCATGTGGGAGGAGAAGAACACCGGTTCCAACCTCCCCGCCCAGATCGAGCTGTACGCGACGGACGGCGGCGCCTACAAGTTCCTCTTCATGGCCAAGGGCGGCGGCTCCGCCAACAAGTCCTTCCTCTACCAGGAGACCAAGGCGGTCCTGAACGAGGCCTCCATGATGAAGTTCCTGGAGGAGAAGATCCGTTCGCTGGGCACCGCCGCCTGCCCGCCGTACCACCTGGCGATCGTGGTCGGCGGCACGTCGGCGGAGTTCGCGCTGAAGACCGCGAAGTACGCCTCCGCGCACTACCTCGACGGTCTGCCGGCCGAGGGCTCCCCGACCGGTCACGGTTTCCGCGACAAGGAGCTGGAGGAGAAGGTCTTCGAGCTGACGCAGAAGATCGGCATCGGCGCGCAGTTCGGCGGCAAGTACTTCTGCCACGACGTGCGTGTCGTCCGGCTCCCCCGGCACGGCGCGTCGCTGCCGGTCGCGATCGCCGTGTCCTGCTCGGCCGACCGCCAGGCGGTCGCCAAGATCACCGCCGAGGGCGTCTTCCTGGAGCAGCTGGAGACCGACCCGGCGCGCTTCCTCCCGGAGACCACGGACGAGCACCTGGACGACGCCGACGTCGTACGGATCAACCTCGACCAGCCGATGGACGAGATCCGCGCCGAGCTGTCCAAGCACCCCGTCAAGACCCGGCTCTCGCTGACCGGCACGCTGGTCGTGGCCCGCGACATCGCGCACGCCAAGATCAAGGAGCTGCTCGACGCGGGCGGCGAGATGCCGCAGTACCTGCGCGACCACCCGGTCTACTACGCGGGCCCCGCCAAGACTCCCGAGGGCTTCGCCTCCGGCTCCTTCGGCCCGACCACCGCCGGCCGCATGGACGCCTACGTCGACCAGTTCCAGGCCGCCGGCGGCTCCTTCGTCATGCTCGCCAAGGGCAACCGCTCCCAGCAGGTCACCGACGCCTGCGCCGCCCACGGCGGCTTCTACCTCGGCTCGATCGGCGGCCCCGCCGCCCGCCTCGCCCAGGACTGCATCAAGAAGGTCGAGGTCCTTGAGTACGAGGAGCTCGGCATGGAGGCCGTCTGGCGCATCGAGGTCGAGGACTTCCCCGCCTTCATCGTCGTCGACGACAAGGGCAACGACTTCTTCCAGGACCCGGCGCCGACCACGCCGACCTTCACCAGCATCCCGGTGCGCCCGGGGGCGTAGGACGAGGCCGGCGGCGCCATGCCGACGGACGGAGTCCGGCGCGGCCGCCCGAAGCTTGGGAGGCCCCCCTGGGGCCGAGCAATGCGAGGGCGGCCATCGGGGATAGTGCCAAGGGCAACGACTTCTTCCAGGACCCGGCGCCGACCACGCCGACCTTCACCAGCATCCCGGTGCGGTCCGCCTGACGGACGACGGTTGACGGTGCCCGGGAACACACGGCCGTTTCCGGGCACTGTCATAGGTATGAGCGAAGACAACGGCGAATACCGGACCGAGCACGACTCGATGGGCGAGGTGCGCGTCCCCGCGTACGCGAAGTGGCGGGCGCAGACCCAGCGTGCGGTGGAGAACTTCCCCATCAGCGGGCAGCGGCTGGAGCGGGCGCACATCGAGGCACTGGCCCGGATCAAGGCGGCGGCGGCGAAGGTCAACGCGGAGCTGGGGGTCCTGGACAAGGACGTGGCAGAGGCGGTCCAGGAGGCGGCCGCGGAGGTCGTGGCGGGGAAGTGGGACGAGCACTTCCCGATCGACGTCTTCCAGACCGGCTCGGGCACCTCGTCGAACATGAACACGAACGAGGTCATCGCGACCCTCGCCTCGGAGCGCCTGGGCCGCGACGTCCACCCCAACGACCACGTCAACGCCAGCCAGTCCTCCAACGACGTCTTCCCCTCCTCCATCCACATCGCCGCGACGGCCGCCGTCACCCGCGACCTGGTCCCGGCGCTGGAGCACCTGGCCGCCGCGCTGGAGCGCAAGGCCGAGGAGTTCGCGGAGGTCGTCAAGTCGGGGCGTACGCACCTCATGGACGCCACGCCGGTCACCCTGGGCCAGGAGTTCGGCGGCTACGCCGCCCAGGTCCGGTACGGCATCGAGCGGCTCAGCGCCTCCCTCCCCCGGCTCGCGGAGCTGCCGCTGGGCGGTACGGCGGTGGGCACCGGTATCAACACCCCGCCCGGATTCTCGGCGGCGGTGATCGCCGAGGTGGCACAGGCGACCGGGCTGCCGCTGACCGAGGCCCGGAACCACTTCGAGGCGCAGGGGGCACGGGACGGGATCGTCGAGACCTCCGGGCAGTTGCGGACGATCGCGGTCGGCCTGACGAAGATCTCCAACGACCTGCGGTGGATGGCCTCGGGGCCCCGCACCGGCCTGGCCGAGATCAACCTGCCCGATCTGCAGCCGGGTTCGTCCATCATGCCGGGCAAGGTGAATCCGGTCATTCCGGAGGCGGTCGTGATGGTGGCGGCGCAGGTCACCGGCAACGACGCGACGATCGCCGCCGCGGGCGCGGCCGGCAACTTCGAGCTGAACGTGATGCTGCCGGTCATCGCCAGGAATGTCCTCGAATCGATCCGTCTGCTGGCCAATGTCTCCCGGCTGCTCGCGGACCGTACGGTCGACGGCATCACGGCCAATGTGGAACGCGCCCGCGAGTACGCCGAGTCGTCACCCTCCGTCGTGACCCCGCTGAACAAGTACATCGGTTACGAGGAGGCCGCGAAGGTCGCCAAGCGGGCCCTCGCGGAGCGCAAGACGATCCGCGAGGTGGTGCTGGAGTCCGGCTACATCGAGCGTGGAGCGTTGACCGAGCGGCAACTGGACGAGGCGCTTGACGTGCTGCGGATGACCCGGCCGTGATCGCTCGGGCACGCCCGGGTTCCGCGCGGGTGATCCGCCCGTAACAGACGGTGCTTAAGCTCTCTTCATGACAGCCGAAACTCTCCTCCACGGGAACGGGCCCGGTGACACCCACGGCCACTGGTCGCCGGGCGAGCAGGTGCTGTGGCGCTACCGCGGCAACGCGACCGACCGGTTCCACATCTGCCGGCCGGTGACGGTCGTACGCGACGATCCCGAGATGCTGGCCGTGTGGATGGCCCCTGGTACGCCCTGCGTGAAACCGGTGCTGGCCGACGGCTCGTCGATCGACAGCGAGCCGCTGGCGACCCGCTATGTGAAACCGCGCACTACGCGCGTCGAGCAGTGGTGGGGCGCCGGCGTGCTGAAGCTGGCGCGGCCCGGGGAGCCGTGGTCGGTGTGGCTGTTCTGGGAGCAGGGCTGGCGGTTCAAGAACTGGTACGTGAATCTTGAGGAGCCCCGGCGGCGGTGGGCGGGCGGGATCGATTCGGAGGACCACTTCTTGGACATCTCCGTTTCTCCCGACCGGAGTTGGCGCTGGCTGGACGAGGACGAGTTTGCGCAGGCCCAGGCGGTGGGAGTGATGCCCGTGGCGACCGCGGAACGGGTCCGGGAGGCCGGTCAGCGGGCGGTCGGGGCGATCCGGGCGTGGGAGCGGCCGTTTCGTGACGGATGGGAGAACTGGCGTCCTAATCCGGCGTGGCCGGTACCGGCCCTTCCGGTGGACTGGGACCGTCCGGCAATGTGACCGCGTGAGCCCCTTGATGCGCCCCCGTACATCAAACGTAGGATCGTCTTCCGCAAGACTGCGCAATTTGCCGATCCACACTAGGGTTTGACGCCACGTCATCGAGCCGTCGAGGCAAGGTCTATGTCAGGTCACAGGAGGCCCAGGCTGTGGGAGTCGGAGTTTATGGCGACATACAGCTCCACCGTACCGGCCAGGCCGAGGCGTTCGACGCGATAGGCAGCCGCTACGACGAGGCGTTTCCCGACAAGGAGGGGCAGCTCGCGGCGGGTGGATGGCTCGCCGAATCGCTGCCCATCGGCGCGCGGGTGCTCGACATCGGCTGCGGCACGGGACTGCCGACCTGCCGCCAACTCGTGGACGCGGGGCTGGAGGTGACCGGCATCGACCTGTCGGCCGGCATGCTCGCGCTGGCCCGTGAGTCCGTGCCGGAGGCCACGTTCCACCGTGCCGACATCATCGACGTCGGCCGGCTCGACCGCTCCGACCGGCTCCGCCGCTTCGAGGGCGTCTCCGCCTTCTTCTCGCTGCTGATGCTGCCACGGGCCGAGATCCCCCGGGCGCTGGCGATCGTGCGTGATCTGCTGGTCCCCGGCGGGTGGTTCACCTTGGGGATGGTCGAAGCAGACGTGGATGACTTCGAGATGCCGTTCCTTGGTAACACTGTCCGGGTATCGGGTTATCTACGGGATGATTTGCGTCAGGTGGTGGAGGACGCGGGATTTGACGTGCTGAAGGAGGACTCGTATCCGTACTCGCCGGCGGCGTTCGACGCGCCGCCGGAGGAGCAGCTCTTTCTGCACTGCCGACGACGCGCCTGACGCGGCTGCCCCGTCACGCCCCCGCACGTGACGCACCCGACCGGATGGAACGACCAGCGTGAGCACGGAGCGCACGACCCAGCAGGCCGCTGCAGCGACAGCGGCGAGTGCCGCACGCCCTGCCGCAACCCCGCCCGCTCCCGTGGCGGACGGCAACGGCGCCGGGACCGCCCCGGATCCCCGCAGCGGCTTCGCCGCCGCGTCCGCCGTCCCGACCGCCCGTACGAAGCGCAAGGGCGCCCGGGACCGCAAGCAGGCGGCACGGGTGGCCGCCGCCACGGCGGACCCCTCGCTGCCCAACACGCCGCCGCACGGCACCCGGGGGGCGGCCCGCGACCTGTCGGCCGCACAGGTCGCCGCCGGGCACCCCGCGGACGACGAGTCCAGCGGCGTCCAGGCACTCAAGGCCCTCGGCACCCAGTCCGGCGCCCCGGGGCGCGGGCCGACCAGCCCGAATCCGGCCGCGCGGCCCGGCGTTGAGGCCGAACGGCTGCGCTATGTCGGCGCGGCGACCCGGCGTATCGCCCGGGGTATCGACCTGGACGAGATCCTGCTCGGCCTGTGCAGGTCGGTGGTGCCGGCCTTCGCCGACGCGATCCTGGTCTATCTGCGCGACCCGCTGCCGGTGGGCGACGAACGCCCCTCCGGGCCGCTGGTGCTGCGGCTGCGCCGCACCGACCGGTCCCCGGACGAGAGCGTCGAGCAGTCCCCCGAGACCGGTGCGCTGCTGCCCGTGGTGCCGTCCACCGAGGGCGCGTACGGGGCTGCCGCCGACTACATCGACGTCCCCACGGACGGGCCGCTGGCCGAAGTGCTGCGCGGGGTGCGGCCGGTGTTCTCGGAGTCGCCGCAGGCCACCGCCGCCCTCAACGAGTTGGTGGGCGGCTACCCGGACGCCACCTCCGTCGGTCCCCGGCCCGGCGGTTTACTCCTGCCGAACGGCCGGCGCGCGATCCTGGCGCCGCTGCGAGGCCGCCGCCGGGTGATCGGCGCGGCCGTGCTGCTGCGCCGCCCCGAACGGCCCGCCTTCGAGCCGGACGACCTGCTGGTCGTCGCCCAGTTGGCCACGCACACCGCGCTCGGCGTCGACAAGGCGGTGCTGTACGACCGCGAGGCGTACATCGCCGACTCCCTGCAGCGCGAGATGCTGCCCGACTCGCTCCCCCAGCCCACCGGCGTACGCCTGGCCAGCCGCTACCTGCCCGCCGCCGAGTCGGCCCGGGTCGGCGGCGACTGGTACGACGCCATCCCGCTGCCCGGCAGCCGGGTCGCGCTGGTGGTCGGCGACGTCATGGGCCACTCCATGACGTCGGCCGCGATCATGGGCCAGCTCCGTACCACCGTCCAGACCCTGGCCGGCCTCGACCTGGCCCCGCAGGAAGTGCTCTACCACCTGGACGAGCAGGCCCAGCGGCTCGGCCAGGACCGGATGGCCACCTGCATCTACGCGGTCTACGACCCCATCGCGCACCGCGTCACCATCGCCAACGCCGGCCACCCGCCGCCGGTCCTGCTGCACGCCAACGGCCTCGCCGAGGTGCTGCGTGTCCCGCCCGGCGCCCCGATCGGCGTCGGCGGCGTGCCCTTCGAGGCCGTCGAGCTGCCCGCCCCGGCCGGGGCGACGCTGCTGCTCTACACCGACGGCCTGGTCGAGTCGCGGACCCGCGACGTCTGGGGCGGCATCGAGATGCTCCGCGAACGGCTGCACGCCGCCTCGCAGATCGTCTCCCCGCCGCCGCTGGAGCCGCTGTGCGACGAGGTCCTGGAGATACTGGGCCCCGGCGACCGTGACGACGACATAGCTCTGCTCGCCGCGCGCTTCGACGGCATCGCGCCGCGCGACGTCGCGTACTGGTTCCTGGAGCCCCGCCCCCAGACCGCCGGGCGGGCCCGCCGGCTGGTCCGGCAGGCGCTGCGCCGCTGGGACCTGGAGCCGCTGACCGAGGCGACCGAGCTGCTGGTCAGCGAGATCGTCACGAACGCCGTGCGGTACGCGGAGCGCCCGATCACCCTGCGCCTGTTGCGTACCGACGTGCTGCGCTGCGAGGTCGGCGACGACGCGCCCACCCTGCCCCGGATGCGGCACGCCCAGCCCCAGGACGAGGGCGGCCGCGGCCTGTACCTGGTCAGCCGGATGGCCCAACGATGGGGGGCGACGCGGCTGAGCGCGGGCAAGGTCGTCTGGTTCGAGATGGGCATACCCGGCGGTCCCGACCGCTGAGGTCGGCCGAGCGGCCCGTGAGAGGCTGAGCGCGGCATCGGCAACGGGAGAGGCACGGGTGTAGCAGGGGTGTACGTCGCAAGGGTCGGCCTGTCGGGCATCAAGGGCTTCGCGGGCGTGCGCACGGTGGACCTCCCGCTCCCCACCGGGGGCGGCTGGACCGTGCTCGCCGGCCGCAACGGCTCGGGCAAGACGACGCTGCTCCAGGCCCTTGCCCTGGCGCTGAGCGGACCCTCCGTGGCGCGGAACCTGGTGCCGGACTTCAGTGGCTGGGTCACCGCCGGGACCCGGAGCGGGTGGGCGCACGCCGAGGTCACCCGCGACCCCTCCTACGACACCCTCTTCGGGCGCGGCCGGGCGCCCAAGGGCAGCGTCGTGCTGGGCCTGGAGTGGACCCTGCCGGTACGTTCCAAGGCGGAGCGGGCGGAACCGCTGCGGCCGTCCATGGAGCCGTACGACGCGCAGTACGGCTACCAGAGCCCCGAGCGCGGGCCCTGGGCCGGGAATCCGCAGGGCTGGTTCTGCGCCGGGTACGGGCCTTTCCGGCGACTGGTCGGCGGCTCGGGTGAGGCGCAGCGGCTGATGCTCGCCCCGGGCCCGGTGGGGCGGATGGCGACGCTCTTCCATGAGGACGCCTCCCTCGCGGAGGGCGTGTCCTGGCTGGTCGATCTGCATCTGCGCCGGCTGGAACGGCGCGCCGGGGCGGCGGCCACGCTGCGGACGGTCACCGCGCTCCTGTCCGACGGACTGCTGCCGGACGGTTACCGCGTCGCCAAGGTGGACTCGAACGGGCTGTGGGTGCGCCGCGGGCCCCGCATGCGGTCCTTCCCGCTGCGCGAGATGAGCGACGGCTACCGCACGGTGGCCGCCCTGGTGCTCGATGTCGTACGTCAGATCCAGGCGGCGTACGGCGAGTTGCCCGCGATCACCGCTCAGGGCCGGGTGGAGATCACGGCGCCCGGAGTGGTGCTGATCGACGAGATCGACGCGCACCTGCACGTCACCTGGCAGCGCCGCATCGGTGACTGGCTGCGGCAGCACTTCCCGAAGATCCAGTTCATCGTCACCAGCCACAGCCCGTACATCTGCCAGGCCGCCGACCCCGGCGGCCTGATCCGGATGCCCGGTCCCGACGAGGACCGTGCCCCCGAGGTCGTGGACGAGGACCTGTACCACCGCGTCGTGTACGGCAGCGGGGACGACGCCGCGCTGTCGGAGCTGTTCGGGCTGGAGACCCCGTACTCGCCCCGTGCCGAGCGGCAGCGGCGACGCCTGGTGGAGCTGGAGCGCAAGACCGTCGCGGGGCGGGCCGACGAGGCGGAGACCCTGGAGTACCGGGAGCTGGCCGGGCGGCTGACCAGTTCGCTGGAGACCCGGGTGACCGAGGTGGCGGCGCGGCTGAGCGGCGGTGACGGCGGCCGTTGATCCCGGTGCGACGGGCGGCGGCGCCGCAGAACACGCAGACGCTCCTCGGCCGGCGTACGGATGCCGTCAGGAGCGCGGGCGCGACCACCCGGGCGGCCCGCGAGGAGTGGCGCAAGGCCGCCACACCCAAGAGGCACATACGCGACCTGCTGCGCGGCATGGCCCACGGGGCCGAGCGGTGCATGTACTGCCTCGACAACCTCGGCACGGACATCGACCATTTCCAGCCGATCGCGGTCGCCCCGCTGCGCGCCTTCGACTGGCCGAACCACCTGCTGGCCTGCTCCAGCTGCAACAGCAACCACAAGCGGGACGAGTACCCCTGCGACGAGGCCGGGAACTGCCTGCTGGTGGACCCGAGCACCGAGGATCCGGCCGATCACCTGCTCCTGCTGCCCGCGTCCGGCCAGTACGAAGCGCTTACGCCCAAGGGCGTACAGACCATCAGGGTCTTCGGCCTCAACCGGAAGGACCTGGTGATCGGGCGGCAGACAGCGTTCGTCGTATGCCGCTCGGCGCTGCACGACTGGCACGCGCTGCTGGGCAGCGGTGACACGGCGGGCGCGGCGGAGATCGCGCGGGCGCTGCGGCTCACGCCCTTCGCGGACGTGCTGCGTTGTCTGGAACGGTCGGCTCTGCCGCCGTCCGCGGAGGTGGCCGTCCTCGGGGTGAAAACCGCCGCCGCCCTGGCGGAATGGCGCAGGACACACCGGGTCATTCCGGTCGGTATCCACCCGTGAGCCCTGCGTGTTCGTACTGAATCTTTCCTTGGACTTTGTCCAATCCAAGCCGCGTGAGCCATTGCCCCGCGTGCCGCGCCAGTGATTCAGTGTTTGTGTAGGTCGTGACGGACGGTCGGACAGTCCGGCACCACGACCCCGGAGCCCCCGACGGACTCTTCAAAGAATCGACGGGAGGACAGACTCATATGAGCACCCCTTACACCACCAACAACGCCGGAGTCCCGGTGGAGAGCGATGCCCATTCGCTCACGGTGGGTTCGGACGGCCCGATCCTGCTCCAGGACCACTACCTCATCGAGAAGATGGCCCAGTTCAATCGTGAACGGGTCCCCGAGCGAGTAGTGCACGCCAAGGGCGCGGGCGCGTACGGCGTCTTCGAAGTGACCAACGACGTAAGCCAGTTCACCAAGGCGGACCTCTTCCAGCCCGGCAAGCGGACCCAGATGCTGGCCCGCTTCTCGACGGTGGCCGGCGAGCAGGGCAGCCCCGACACCTGGCGGGACCCGCGTGGCTTCGCGCTGAAGTTCTACACCGAGATCGGCAACTACGACCTGGTCGGCAACAACACGCCGATCTTCTTCGTACGCGACCCGATCAAGTTCCAGGACTTCATCCGCTCGCAGAAGCGCCGCCCGGACAGTGGGCTGCGCGACAACAACATGCAGTGGGACTTCTGGACGCTGTCCCCGGAATCCGCGCACATGGTGACGTGGCTGATGGGCGACCGGGGCATTCCGGCCACCTACCGCCACATGAACGGCTACGGCTCGCACACGTACATGTGGATCAACGGCGCCGGCGAGAAGTTCTGGGTCAAGTACCACTTCAAGACCGACCAGGGGATCTACTTCCTCACCCAGGAGGAGGGCGACCGCCTCGCCGGCGAGGACACCGACCTGCACCGCCGCGACCTGTTCCAGTCCATCAAGCAGGGCGAGTACCCCTCCTGGTCCCTGAAGGTGCAGGTCATGCCCTTCGAGGACGCGCCGGACTACCGCTTCAACCCCTTCGATCTCACCAAGGTGTGGCCGCACAGCGACTACCCGCTGATCGACGTGGGCCGGATGACCCTCGACAAGAACCCCGAGGACTACTTCATCCACATCGAGCAGGCCGCCTTCGAGCCCAGCAACATGATCCCGGGCATCGGTCCCTCGCCCGACAAGATGCTGCTCGGCCGGCTCTTCTCGTACGCCGACACCCACCGCTACCGGATCGGACCCAACTACGCGCAGCTGCCGCCCAACCGGCCGCACGCCCCGGTCCACTCCTACGCCAAGGACGGGCCCATGCGCTTCGAGCCCTCCCGCACGGGTGCGGTGTACGCGCCGAACTCGTACGGCGGTCCGGAAGCCGACCTGACCCGCTTCGGCGAACCGGCGGGCTGGGAGACGGCGGGCGCCATGGTCCGCGAGGCCTACAAGCTGCACCGCGAGGACGACGACTGGGGCCAGGCCGGCACCCAGGTCCGCCAGGTCCTCGACGATGCCGCCCGCGACCGCCTGGTCACCAACGTCTCCGGGCACCTCAAGAACGGCGTCACCGCCCCCGTCGTCGAACGCGCCCTGCAGTACTGGCGCAACATCGACAAGGTCGTCGGCGACCGCATCGCCGCGAACGTCAACGGCGGCTGAGCGGTCGGTCTCCCCTTGACGGCAGCCCCGAGGCACGTGCCCTGCCCGTGCCCCGGGGCTGCATCGCGTTCGCGTACGGAACCGATTCGCCGCCCTACGCATCACATGGGCATGCATGGATACCTGTGGGCAAGGGTGGGGGCGGCCGTGCCACTGCTCGCGCTGGCCGGATGCGGACTGCGCCCCAACACGGTGGTCTGCCCGGACATCCTGGCCTCGGGCGTGTCCGTACGCGTGGACACGGTGGCCGGCACCGCGTACCGCGTCTGCGTAGGAGCGGTCTGCGACGCGCTCGGCAGCAGCGACTCCACGACAGGGCCGGCCTACCTGCAGGTCTACCTGCACCAGGTGACGGGGGCCCAGAAGGTCTCCGTACACTTCACCGCCACCCCCAAGGGCAGCACCAAGCCGACCGTGGACGAGCGCACCTCGGTCACCCTCCGCGCGCAGCGGCCGAACGACAACGAATGCGGACACGGCGGCTACCGGGCAGCCCTGGCCTACCAGCCCGCCAAGGGTCTGGTCAGGATCACCGACGAGATCGCCGGCGTCCCCGGCTAGCAGGCGACCCGGCGCGGGCCGGCACAACCCGCTGGGGTCCGGGGGCGAAGCCCCAGCGAGAACAACCCGGCGGCTACGCCAGGCGCGTGAACTCCACCGTGACCTCAGGCGGGCCGGAGGCCGCGCCTCTGTAAATGCCCTTGTGGGGCGTGACGTCGCCATAATCACGGCCGCGTCCGACCACGACGTGGGACTCGTCGGCGCGGACGCGGTTCGTGGGGTCGTAGCCGAACCAGTCACCGGCCCAGTATTCGATCCAGGCGTGGCTCTGGCCGGCGACGGGCCGGTGGAGGTCGGCGTCGCGGTCGGGGTGGAGGTAGCCGGAGACGTAGCGGGTGGGGAGGCCGATCCCCCGGAGCAGTCCGGCGGTGAGGTGGGCGATGTCCTGGCAGACGCCGGCGCCCTGCTCCCAGGCTTCCTGTGCGGTGGTGAGGACGCCCGTGGCGCCGGGGACGTAGGCGACGCGGTCGGCGACCATCTCGGCGACGGAGACGGCCGCTTCGTGCGGGTCGAGTCCGAGCGCGGTCTCATGGGCCGCGTCGACGAGGTCGGGGGCGACGGTCGTACGGGCCGTGGGCGAGGAGTGCTCGAGCAGCCGGGTCGTGGCGGCGCGTTCGGCGATCCCGGTCCAGCCGGCCGGTTCGGCCAGGGGCGCGGGCGGCAGGGTCTCGACCAGGGAGACGGCGGTGATGGCGAGGTCGGCGTGCGGGTCCATGAGGTCGAAGCCGGTGACCTGGGTGCCCCAGTAGTCCCAGTAGGACCAGGTGGCGGTGGCCGGGCTGACGGTGACCCGCGCGTCGAGGGTGGTCTGGTGCGGCAGGGTGAGCGGGGTCATGCGTACTTCGTTGTGCGAGGAGATCGCCGCTTCCGCGTAAGCGACGCGCGTCTCGTGCCGGATGCGCAGTCTGCGTCCCACAGTCGTCACGCCCCTTCCTGCGCCCACTCGATGGCGCCTTGATACGGGAAGAACCGTTCCGCCACGGCCTCGGCCGAGGCCATGCAGGCCTTCTGCAGATCGCCCAGCAGCCGTGGCAGGGCCTCCTCCAGGGTGCCCGTCTCCAGGTATTCCAAGCGCGTGCGCATCCGCCCGATCGGCTGGCGGGCGGCGTCGTGCCGTGGGTTGCCGAGCGCGGCGAGGCATTCCTCCGCCGTGGTCAGCGCGTGCAGGGCGGAGCGTGGGAAGTCGCGGTCCAGGAGCAGGAACTCGGCCACCCGGGAGGTGTCGCCGAAGCCGCCGTAGACCCGGGCGAAGGCCTCGTCCGCGCCGCTGGCGCTGAGCAGGGTCGGCCAGTCGGGGGCGTGGGCGGCGTCCAGGACGCGTACCGAGAGCAGCCGCACCGTCATGTCGACCCGCTCCAGGCTGCGGCCGAGGACGACGAAGCGCCAGCTGTCGTCGCGGCTCATGGTGGAGTCGGTGAGGCCGAAGAAGAGCGCGGCCCGGCGGCGTACGAGTGCGAGATAGGCGTACGGACCGGTCCTGCGGGCGGCGGTGCGCTGTTCGCCGAGGGCGTGCCAGGTGGAGTTGAGGCACTCCCACATCTCGGAGGAGACCGCCTCGCGGGCGCTGCGCGCGTTGAGGCGGGCGGCGCCGAGCGCGCCCTCGATGGATCCGGTGCTGCGGGCGTCGAAGGCGAGGCTGTCGAGCACCTGCTGCATGTCGCAGTGCTGGTCGCCGGGGGCGTTGAGCCCGAGGATGGCGTAGAGCGAGCGGCAGGCGGCGTCCTCGTCGCGCCAGGGGTCCTCGAGCAGCCGGTGGAGGTAGGCGTCGAGGATGCGGGCGGTGGCGTCGGCGCGCTCGACGTAGCGGCCGGTCCAGGTCAGGGCCTCGGCGATCCGGGAGAGGATGATGTCGTTCATCGCGGTGCCTCCTGCTCGGAGGAGCTCGGGATTCTTCACTGCTGCTGTCCCTCTTGCTCGCCGTTGAGGGCCGCGCGGTGGCCGCTGGGGCCCAGCTGGCGTGGTGCGACCTCGGGCGTGCCGGATTCGTACGTCGCCGCCGAGGGCTCGGGATCGGTGACCTCGGGGGCCTGCGCGAGCACCCAGGTGTCCTTGGAGCCGCCGCCCTGGCTGGAGTTGACGATGAGGTTGCCCTCCTGGAGGGCGACCCGGGTCAGGCCGCCGGGCAGCACCCAGACGTCGTTGCCGTCGTTGACGGCGAAGGGCCGCAGATCGATGTGGCGCGGCGAGACCCCGCCGGGGGCCAGCGTCGGTGAGGTGGACAGGGCGACCGGGCGCTGGGCGATCCAGCCGCGCGGGTCGGCGGCCACGTCCTTGCGCAGCCGGTCCAGGGTCGGCCGGTCGGCGTGCGGGCCGATGACGATGCCCTGGCCGCCGGCGCCGTCGACCGGCTTGACGACGAGCTTGTCGAGCTGGTCGAGGACGGCCTCCAACTGGCCGGGTTCGTCGGGCCGGTAGGACTCGACGTTGGGCAGAATCGGTTCCTCGGAGAGGTAGTAGCGGATCAGATCGGGAACGTACGTGTAGAGCAGCTTGTCGTCGGCGATGCCGTTGCCCACGGCGTTGGCGAGGGTGACGTTGCCGGCCTGCGCGGCGCTCAGAATGCCCGGGCAGCCGATCACCGAGTCCGGCCGGAAGTGCAGCGGATCGAGGAAGTCGTCGTCGAGCCGCCGGTATACGACATGGACGGGCATCTCGCCGCGTGTCGTACGCATCCAGACCCGGTTCCCCGAGCACACCAGGTCATGGCCCTCGACCAGCTGTACGCCCATCAGCCGGGCCAGCAGGGCATGTTCGAAGTACGCCGCGTTGCTCGGGCCGGGGGTGAGGACGACGACCTGCGGGTCGGTCACCCCGGCCGGGGCGGCGGCGCGCAGTGCGGCGAGCAGCCGCTGGCCGTAGGCGTCGACCGGGCGGACCGGTTGTTCGGCGAAGAGCGAGGGGAACATCCGGGTCATCGCGCGGCGGTTCTCGATGACGTAGCTGACGCCGGAGGGGACGCGTACGTTGTCCTCCAGGACCCGGAACTCGCCCTCCTCGTCCCGTACGAGATCGATGCCGCCGACGTGCACCCGGACGCCGTTCGGGGGCTCTATGCCTTGCGCGGCACGGTGGAAATGGGGTGAGTTGAGCAGCAGCCGCCAGGGCACGACGCCGTCCTCGAAGGCCCGGGCCTGTCCGTAGGCGTCGGCGAGGTAGGCCTCCAGGGCGCGCACCCGCTGGGCGACGCCGCGTTGGATCAGGTCCCATTCGAGGGCGTCGAGGATGCGCGGCACGAGGTCGAGCGGCCAGGGCCGCTCCTCGCCCGCGAAGGCATAGGTGACCCCTCGGTCGGTGAACGACCTGGCCATCTGGTCGGCCCGGAACCGCAGTTCGGCCGCGTCCATGGGCTGCAGGGCAGCCAGTAGCGGCTCATAGGCGGTTCTGACCACACCCGGCCGCTCAAACATCTCGTCCCATGCGTCGGCCAACGCATACGCGTCAAATATGTCCGCCATGAAGCGAAGTTAGGCGGCGTCTGTATCACGACGATCACGGCGTGATTTCCGGGAGAAGACACGCCAAGGTCACAGAGCCGGGTGAACCAGGTGTTTACCCACCCGTAAAGCGGCGCCGGTTTGAGCCGCCGAAGCTCCGGTCAGGCGCCGTTCTCCAGGGACCCCGGCGGGTCGACCGGAGCCACCTCGACGGCGGTCGCGCCGTGCGGTCCGGGCTCGGCGGACAGCTCGGCCTCCCGGGCGTGGGCGCGCAGATAGCCGACGACCGTGTTGGTCACCGCGACCAGCGGCACCGCGACGACGGCGCCGCCGATCCCGGCGATGAGCGAGCCGGCGGCGACCGAGAGGATCACCCCGAGCGGGTGCACCCGTACCGCCCGGCCGAGGATGAACGGCTGGAGGATGTGGCCCTCGATCTGCTGCACGGCCAGCACCACGGCGAGCACCAGCAGTGCGACGACCGGCCCCTCGGTCACCAGCGCCACGATCACCGCGATCACACCGGACGCCACCGCGCCGACCAGCGGCACGAAGGCGGCCAGGAAGATGATCACGGCGAGAGGCACGGCCATCGGCACGCCGAGGAAGAAGATGCCGATGCCGATGAAGATGGCGTCGATGAGGGCGACGATCACGGTGCCGCGTACGTAGAGGGTCAGCGTCCGCCAGGCGCGCGGGCCGGCGCCCGACAGCCCGTCGCGGGCGGCGGCGGGGAAGAGCCGCAGGACCCAGTTCCAGATGTTGCCGCCGTCGTAGAGCAGGAACAGCGTGCTGAACATCGCCAGCAGGATGCCGGTGAGGAATTCGACGACGACGGTGACGCCCTGCAGCCCGGCGTCGGTGAGCGCCTTGGTGTTGGAGCCGATCGCGTCCTGCAGATTCTTCGCGATCTGGTTGATCTGGTCCTCGGTGACATGGAACGGGCTGTTGAGCAGCCAGTGCTTCAGCTCGGTGACGCCGTCCTGGAGGCTGTTGGAGAGGTTGTCGATGTTCGCCATGACCTGCCAGACCACGAACCAGCCGACCAGCCCCATCACCACGAACCCGCCGATGAAGGTGATGGCGGTGGCCAGTCCGCGCGACACCCCGGCCCGCTTCAGCCGGCCCACGAAGGGCTGCAGCAACGCGGTGATCAGGAGGGCGGCGACGAAGGCGAGGACGACGAGCTGGATCGTACCGATGACCTGCATCAGCACCCACACGGTGCCGGCCAGCACCAGCAGCCGCCAGCCCACCTCACCCGCGACCCGCATGCTGTACGGCACGGCGGCCACCGGGTCCCCCGAACCGGCCGGGCGCCGGGGCGGGGGCGTGCTCGCGGCGGCCGAGGCCCGGAGCGCGATCTCGGCCTTCTCCTCGGCCTTGGCCTCCGCCTCGGCCTTGGCCCGGGCGGCGACGCGTGCCTCTTCCAGCCGCCCGGCGAGCTTCGCCAGCTCCGCTGCGAACCCGGCGCCCCACTGGCGCTTCTCCGACATCGCTTCCCCTGCTTCCGTGCCCCCTGTGTGGCACATGTGTGGGGACGACTTTACGTGGGGGTGAGGTTGACTCCGCGCACCGAGCCCTTGCAACGGAACGACGAACGCCCCCGGGCGCGAGACACTCGGGGGCGTTCGGGGCAGACCTGGCCCGGTAGGGCTCGGGGGCTAGTACCAGTGGTTGGCCTGCCAGAAGGACCATGCGCCGCACGGGCTGTTGTAGCGGCTGTTCATGTAGTTGAGGCCCCACTTTATCTGCGTGGCCGGGTTCGTCCGCCAGTCGGCGCCGGCCGAGGCCATCTTGGAGCCGGGCAGTGCCTGGACGAGACCGTACGCGCCGGAGGAGGCGTTGGTCGCGGTGTAGTTCCAGCCGCTCTCGCGCGTGACGATGTTGGAGAAGCACTGGTACTGGCTCGAGTCGCCGATGATCGACTGCGCCAACGCCTGGACCTCGGCGGTGGTGTACGAGCTCTTGACCGTCGCCGCGAGGGCGGAAGCGGCCTTCTTCGCCGCTGCGGCCTTCGCCTTGGCTGCCGCGGCCTCGTCCGCTGCCTGCTTCCGGGCTGCGGCGGTCTTGGCGGCTGCCTTGCGGGCATCTTCCTCGGCGGTCTTGCGGGCGGTCGCGTCGGCTGCGTCCGACTGCGCCTGCACCTGCTCAGTCAGCGAGGCCTGCTGCACCTGCTGACCGGCGGGTATGTCCGCGAGTACGGTCGTCGCGTCAGCGGCGGGCTGTGCGGCGGCCGTTGCCGGCTCGCTACCCGCGGCGACGCCAACGACGGCGCCCACTGTGGTGACCGCAGTGGCCGAAGCCACCGCGAATCCCCGGACCGAGATCCGGCTCACACGGTTTCCTTCCAGCATCGCCCGCGTGGTGACCTCGCGGACGCAATCGCGCCCCTTGACGCTGGCTTCCCTCCTGCGCCGGATCACGTCCCGTCGATCCGATGGGTCACAAGAAGCACTGGCCCGATGGGTCCTCCCTGTTACGGAAGGGCCCGGTGTTGCTCGGGCGGCTTACGGCTGACGCTGTTCAGTTCTGGGGTGCCACACCGCTGGGGGTGCGGGAGTGCCGTAAGCGGGGCCTGACAGAACCGACAGCCTGCCGCAGCCCGACGCGATTGCGCAATCTCCAGTTGCGTGGCAAACCTCACACGGCGTTTGAGCCCCACGTTTCACGGATACCCCCGCGTAGGCCCTCATGACAGCGCTAGGCTGCTGCGCCCTCGTGGCGCAGCAGCCCAGCGTTCGTCAACTTACTTACTACGCGTGGCCGTCCTCCAGCATCTCCGTCACGAGCGCGGCGATCGGCGAGCGCTCGGACCGGGTGAGGGTGATGTGCGCGAAGAGCGGGTGGCCCTTGAGCTTCTCGACGACGGCGACCACGCCGTCGTACCGGCCCACCCTCAAGTTGTCGCGCTGGGCGACATCGTGAGTGAGCACCACTCGCGACCCCTGCCCGATTCGGGACAACACGGTCAAAAGCACGTTCCGTTCGAGGGACTGTGCCTCATCGACGATGACGAACGCGTCATGCAGCGAACGGCCGCGGATGTGCGTGAGCGGCAGCACCTCGAGCATGCCCCGCGCCACGACCTCCTCGATGACCTCCTTCGAGGTCACCGCCGACAGCGTGTCGAAGACCGCCTGCGCCCACGGGCTCATCTTCTCCGACTCGCTGCCCGGCAGATAGCCGAGCTCCTGCCCGCCCACCGCGTACAGCGGCCGGAAGACCATCACCTTCTTGTGCTGCTGCCGCTCCAGCACCGCCTCCAGCCCCGCGCACAGAGCCAGCGCGGACTTGCCGGTGCCGGCCCGGCCACCCATCGACACGATCCCGATGTCCGGGTCGAGCAGCAGGTCCAGCGCGATGCGCTGCTCCGCACTGCGGCCGTGGATGCCGAAGGCCTCACGGTCCCCTCGTACGACCCTGACCCGGCCGTCGTCCGTCACACGGCCGAGTGCCTTGCCACGGTCGGACTGCAGGACAAGTCCGGTGTGAACGGGCAGTTCGGACGCTTCGGGCAGGAAGACCGACTCGTCCTGGAAGAGCGAGTCGACGTCCTCCGCCGAGATCTGCAGTTCCTCCATCCCGGTGTAGCCGGAGGTGATCGCCAGTTCGGCCCGGTACTCCTCGGCCAGCAGGCCGACCGAGCTCGCCTTGACGCGCAGCGGCAGGTCCTTGGACACGACCGTCACGTCATAGCCCTCGGCCTGCAGATTACGGGCCACGGCCAGGATGCGGGAGTCGTTGTCCCCGAGCCGGAAACCGGCGGGAAGCACCCCCGGGTCCGAGTGGTTCAGTTCGACGCGGAGCGTGCCGCCGAGCTCGCCGGTCGGAATGGGCGCGTCCAGGCGCCCGTACCGGATCCGGTACTCATCGAGCAGCCGCAACGCCTGGCGGGCGAAGTAGCCGAGTTCGGGATGGTGGCGCTTGGCCTCCAACTCGGTGACCACCACCACCGGGAGCACAACCTCGTGCTCTTCGAAGCGGGTGAGGGCATTCGGGTCGGCAAGCAGCACGCTGGTGTCGAGTACGTAAGTGCGCCGGTCGTGCTCACGGCGATTCTTGCTGGTCACCACGTGTGGACGAACCCCCTCGGGGAGAGGTCGGGGTGCGACTGCGTCGCGCGGGACTGGGCCGGGACCGACCGCGGGGGCCGGTCTCGGCCCTCCGAGTCGACGCGGTCGACGCTGTCTGTGTCAAGAGCGATAGACAGCTCGTCCGTGTGCAATGGGCCTCCCGGGCGGACGGCCAGGTGCCGCCCGCTACTGTCCGGCACCCATGGTCCGGATGCCGGTCTGACCGGTGTATTCCCTCGAAAGTGCAGGCCTATGCGGCTGCATATGACAACGCTGGACCGGAACCCACGGAATCACGCACCGTAGCGACGGTGACGTGCGGCATAGTCACGCAGCGCACGCAGGAAGTCGACCTTCCGGAACGCCGGCCAGAAGACCTCGCAGAAGTAGTACTCGGAGTGCGCGCTCTGCCAGAGCATGAACCCGGAAAGCCGCTGCTCACCGGAGGTGCGGATGACCAGATCGGGGTCGGGCTGGCCCCGGGTGTAGAGGTGCTCGGCGATGTGGTCGATGTCCAGGATCTCGGCCAGATCCTCGATGGAGGTGCCCCGCCGGCCGTGCTCGTGGAGGAGGGAACGGACCGCGTCGGCGATTTCCTGCCGGCCGCCGTAGCCGACCGCGACATTCACCAGGATGCCGTCCACGCCGTCGGTGACCTGCTCGGCCTCCTTGAGGACCTTCTGCGTGTGGGGCGGCAGCAGATCCATCGCCCCGACGTGGTGTACCCGCCAGCGGCCGGATTCGGCCAGGCCGCTGACCGCGTCCTCGATGATGCCCAGCAGGGGTACGAGCTCGTCGGCCGGGCGGTCGAGGTTGTCGGTGGACAGCAGCCACAGCGTGACGACCTTGACACCGGTCTCCTCGCACCAGCCCAGCATCTCGGCGATCTTGTCCGCGCCGGCCCGGTGGCCCTGCTCCGTCGTGCCGCCCGCGGCCTTCGCCCAGCGCCGGTTGCCGTCGAGGATCACGCCGATGTGCTTGGGGGCCTGCGTGAGGTCGAGACGTCGTCCCACGCGGCGGGCGTAGAACTCGACCACGCTGGTGCGCACCAGGTCGTGCAGATTCATGCGGGGGCCCTCCTGCGGTGCGGTCGTCACCCGATTGCCACCCTACCGGGTGACGCTCACTACCCCGCCGCCAGGAGTACGCCGCCGAGCGCCCCCAGCAACATGAACGGCCCGAACGGAATCGCCGTCCTGCGGTCGGCCCTGCGCAGCGCCAGAAGGGTCAGCCCCGCCACCGCGCCGAGGGCGAAGCCCGCGAAGGTACCGGCCAGGACCGCCCCCCAGCCGTACCAGCCCAGCGCCATGCCCAGCGCCGGGGCGAGCTTGACGTCGCCGAAGCCCATCCCGGCCGGGTTGATCAGGTGCAGCAGGAAGTAGAGGCCGAGCAGCGCCGCCCCGCCCAGCAGTGCACGCGACCAGGAACCGCCGTGCCCGGGCAGCAGCGCGCACACCCCCAGCCCGGCCGCCGTCACCGCTCCCGTCGGCAGCGTCAGTACGTCCGGCAACCGCAGCACCGCAAGGTCGACCCGCGCCATCAGCGCCGCGGCCGGCACCAGCAGCAGCCAGACGCCCAACTCGGGCCTGGCCCCGACCCGTACAGCCACCGCAGCACACGCCACCGCGCACACGACCGCCAGCGGCACCCCGCCCGGCCCCCGGCCCAGCCAGCCGCGCGCCTCCCGCCAGGGCTGGTCGGGCTCCACCGCGAGCCGGTAGGCGGCGCGCGGGAGGGCGAAGCCGCCGGTCACCAATCCCCAGACGGCCGCCGCGGTTGTGAGGTAGACATGCACCGGGCCGACCGTACACGGGAGGGGTTTTGGCACGCTCGCGCTTGAAGGACGGCAGGGCCACGCTCCGGCTCGGCGACGACAGGGACGTACCGCTGGAGATCGCCGCGTCCTACCGCGCCCGCACCCGAGGCCTGTTGGGCCGCGACGGCCTGGACGGCGGCGTGCTGCTGCTGACCCCCGCGTCCAGCATTCATACAGTACGGATGCGGTTCGCCATCGACGTCGCCTACCTCGACCGCCACTTCCGCGTCCTCGCCGTCCGCACCATGCCCCCCGGCCGCCTCGGCCGGCCCCGGCTGCGGGCCCGGCACATCCTGGAGGCGGACGCCGGCGCGATGGCCGCCTGGGGGCTGCGGCGGGGGGCGACCGTCCAGGTCATCACCGGCTGAGCCGGCCATGTCCGACCTCCGCGAGCTCACCCGCCTCACCACCGCCGACCCCCTCATCCGCTGGGCCGCCCAGGACCTGGTGTCCCGCCCGCTGCGCGCGGCGGCCGTCGCTGCCGGGTGAGGGCCTAGAAGCCCGAGGGGAAGTCGCCCGAGTCGCTGAACATGCCGAAGCCGGACGCACCGATCGCGACCACCACCGCGAGGAACACCCCCAGCACCACCAGCGTCAACGCCGCCTTCGCATACGGCGTCCTCCCGCCCTCCCGCACCACGGTCGCCTTCTCCGGCCGCTCCGGGACGTACGCGACGGTCACGTAGTCCCCCTCGATCGTCGTCGACGGCGCCTCGCCATCCTCGAACCGCACCTGCCGCCCCTCGGCGGTCGTGAACTCGAAGACGAAGTGCTGCCGCGACCTCGTCGGCCCGTCCACCGGCCGACTCACCGTCGTATAGGCCCGCACACAGCGGCCCTCCGCCCGCACCCCACCGTTGAGCGCCCTGCTGATCCACCGCACCCGCCCGACGACCCGCACCATCATCGCCAGCGGCGCCAGCGCGATCAGGAACGCGACGGCGATGAACACCACCGGAAATGCAGAGAAGCCAGCATCCATGGCCGCGTACCCCCCGTGTCCTACCTGCCACCCGAACATCGCTTCGCGTACGGAGACTTGCCACGGCCCCCCGCGGTTCCGCCGATTGAGGACGATACCTGGACCCGCGAACAAAAAACGGGCCGGTTCGCAGGGGGGGAGAGCGAACCGGCCCGAGGGGGGGTTTCCACCGTACCGCGTGTGAGCTGGCCTTCCACGCCAAGCTCATGAGGGAGATGTGAAAGTTCCCTCTATAAATGGTCTCATCCAGCGCCCGCTTTACCCCGAACAGCCTAATTTGGGCGAAACTTCCGCTCTCCACACGCCCGCAACGTGCCCGACACGTAACTCCCCGTACTCGTCCCCTTGGCCCGCTCTTTACGCGGGCGGGGTGAACGTGATCTCCACGCGCCGATTCTGCCGGCGGCCCGACTCGGTCGAGTTGTCCGCGATCGGGTAGTCCTCGCTGTAACCGCGGACCTGGAAGGAGTAAACGGTGCTCGAGGACGACCCCAGCGCCGTGGACAGGATCTTGTAAACGGCGTCGGCTCGCGCCTTCGACAGCACCTTGCCGTGCTCGTACGAGCCGAGGTTGTCCGTGAATCCGAAGACCCTGATCGGCGTGGTGACCTTCTTGGCGGCGATGTCCGACGCGATGGCCTTGATGCGGGCGGCGGCGGTCGAGTTCAGCTTCGCGCTGTTCTTGGCGAAGAGGACGTCCGCCTGAAGGGCGTACGTCACTGTGGAGTTGGACTCCTCATGCCGCTCCTCGCCATCACTGGCGGTGGCGCTCTTCGACGTCGAGGAATCCGTCACCGACACGATGTCCAGCACCTTCGGCGCCGCCAGCGTCGCCCCCTCCGGCAACTCCAGATCCGGATCCGACGCATCGATCTTCGTCGGCGCACTCGGCGTCGGCTGCGCCGTCGGATTGTCGTCCCCGTACGCCGTCACCGCCGTCCCCGGGATCAGCACAAGGGCGAACGCCAACGCCGCAGCTGCGGTCCCGGGACGGCTACGGCGGATACCGGGTCGGGGCATGACTCACCCCTCCGAGATCTCGATATTGGCCGGGGGCATCGTCGGCAACTGGAACTGCACCTGGGTGGTGGAGGCCGGAGGGGCTGGGAACTGGGCGAAGAAGGGGACGGTTTCCTTGGGCTGGACTCCCAGGAGCTTTGTCGTGCAGAGGCACACGCCGTCGGTGTCCCGGAGGACGTAGTAGCGCTTCTTGCCCGCCTCGTCGACCAACACGGCTCCGGCAACCGAGGCGCCTGACTTGGCCAGCGCGACTTCCTGGCCCACCCAGTTCGTGGCATCGAACGTCGCATCACCGTCGTTGGTGACGGTCCCCTTCACGGTGACGAACCCGCCGGCGTCGCGCGTTGCTGTGTTGATGACAACGACGATGTTCTTCGAACCCTTGATCTCAGCCAAGGTCTGGGTCGGCTCGGGCGTGGGGGAGGACGACTGGGCCGAACCGCTGTTCCGGGTAGCGCTGGACGTGTTCTGGGACTTGCCGGTCGACTTCTTGCCACCGCTACCCCCACAACCCGACAACGCCAGTGTCGCACTCACCGTGATCGCCACGATCAGTGTCGCTTTGCGACCCCTCACCCGCTCCTCAATACCCACGGTTTCCCCGTTCCTTCACTCGCTGAGATGCACGGAGAAGAACTCCGCCAGGTTCAGTTTGAAGTCGCCGGCCGTGGGATCGACGGTCAGCTTCCCAGCAACGCAATTGAACGTGATCGCACTGACGCTCTTGCCGCTGACTGTGCAGAGGGGATCGACAACGGCAGTTGCCTTGGCGGTGCCGTGTATGTTCTGGGTGCCGTCGACCACGGAATTCCCGACGGTTCCCAGCGTTCGGATGCCGACGGTGTAGCTGAGCGGGCCGTTCGGCCCCGGGCAGCTCCTCACTTCGGCATTGTTGTCAGCCGCATACACACCGGCGGCGGTGCATGCGCCTGCACCGTCGATACCCTCACCGTTGACGAGGTGCCCCAGCGCGTTGAGGTCGCCTGCCTTCAGAGCGTTCAGGAAATCGCCCTCGATCCCATCACGGGCCTCACGGGCGGCGCTGAGAGCTGCCGAGTCCGCGGCGGTCTGGGCGCCGTTACGAACGACGGATGCTTGGCCGACGGCAAAGAACGCGAAGGCGAGGAAGAACAACGCGCCCACGGCGACGATATAGAGCCCCAGGGTCTGCCCTTCATCACCGCGGAGTCGCAGGTTCAGCCTCCGGTGATCCTGTTGATCTGGGCGATGATCCCGTCCTTCACCTTCGTGCCGATGTCCGTCGTGCCCGCCAGCACGCCAATGATCACCGCGATCACCACCGCGATGCCGAGGTACTCGAACGACGTCTGGCCGCGATCGCCTGTTCGGCGTGCCCACATCTGCACAGCGACGATCCGCTGCAAGGCCCACTGACTCATCTCTCGTGCCCCCATCCTTTGTCACCTGACGAACGACGGCCGCACCCCATGCGCGGCGCCGGGTGTCGCAATCGCCACGGGCAGCGCTGTCGACGACGAGGTCCTCCACGGCGCACCGCCTCTCACTGCTGGCGCTGATTGCAGGTGCAAATTTGGTTGCGAGTGCAAATGTACACCGCAACCGCCGCCCACCGCAGCCCATTCCGGGCCAACCGGCGCACCCAATATGACGGCTGTCGTCACTACCCACCACCCTCCTCAGCCATTCCCGAAGAGGTCTGCGAAGTTGATGCGGGAGCCGAGGATGGTGCCCGTCATCAGGAGGATCATGGTCGCGGGGACGAGGAGCGTCGTGATCACGCCAGTTGCTCGTGGGACGGTCCGGGCGGCGCGGCGGCGGGCGTTCTGGGCTTCGGTGCGCCGCATGTCCTGGGCGATCTGGAGGAGGGTGCGCGCGATGGGGGCGCCGAGTTCCTCGCCTTGTTGGAGGGCGGTGACGAACTGGCCGACCTGGTCGCTGCGGTTGCGGCGGCGGAGTTGGTCGAAGGCGTCGCGGCGGCTGACGCCGACGTCCATCTGGCGGAGGGCGACGCGAATTTCGTCGGACCAGGGCCCCTGGTAGATCGTGGAGACGCGTTCGAGGGCCTGGCGGAAACCGAGCCCTGAGCTGACGACGACGGCGAGGACGTCGAGGAAGTCCGGGAGGGTGCGCTCGATCTGGTCGCGGCGTTTGCGGATGGCCAGCCAGATGCCGAGGTCGGTCCAGCCGAGGCCGTACGCGATCATGAGCGCCGCCAGCAGCCAGTGGCCGGCTCGCAGCAGCACGAGGGCGGCGACTCCGCCGAGGACGCCGTAGACGGCGCGGCGGGCGGCGTAGCGGTCGACGGTGAGGCCGTAGGGGTGGCCGGCGTGGTCGATCCGGGCGCGGACCTTGTTGACGCGGGCGGGGCCCATGAGGCGGAGGACGAGGGGGGCCCAGCGGATGCCGAGGCGGTCGACGGCGTTGCCGACCTTGGTGGTGCGGGTGCGGCCGACTTCCAGGGCCAGTTGGAGGTCGGAGGGGAGTTTGACCTCGGAGCGGTAGAGGCCGATGCCGTAGACGACGCCGGTGACGCCGGCCGCCATCAGCACCGCGAGCGCGAGTCCGATCAGGGCCATGGTCATCACACGTCGATCCGTGACATGCGCCGGATGAGGGCGAAGCCGACGACGTACAGCGTCAGGGCTACCAGGACCGCGATGCGGCCGGCTCCGGAGCCGGTCATGGCGCTGAGCGAGCCCGGCATGATCTGGTTGAGGAGGAGCAGGGAGCCGAGGCCGATGACGGGGACGGCGTAGGCCGTGACGGTGACCTGGGACATCTGGGTGCGGATTTCGCGCCGGGTCTCCTTGCGCTCCTCCAGCGTGACGGTGAGATTCCGCAGCGACTCGACGACCGATCCGCCCGCGCGGGCGCTGAGCACCAGCGTGGAGACCAGGACGACGAGTTCGCGGCTGGGGAGGCGCTCCCGCAGCTCGTCCAGGGCGTCCTCGATGGAGTGGCCGAGGGCCATGGCGTCGGCCACCTGCTTGAGCTCCTCCCCGGCCGGGGCCTCGAGTTCGTCGGCGGCCATGCCGACGGCGGTACGGAGTGCGAGCCCGGCCTGTGTCGCGTTGGCCAGGACCCGGGACAGCTCAGGCAGTTGGGCGATGAAGCGCTCGTTGCGTACGCGCTGGCGCCAGCTCAGGAAGGAGGTGACGGTCCAGACGGCCAGGATCGCCGCGATGGGACCGAAGAAGGGCGCGAGGATGACGTCGGCGAGGATCCAGGCGCCGACGGTGACGCCGATGGCCGCCGCGGTGAACTGCCCCGGGGTCAGGTTCGTACCGGTGGCCGCGAGGCGCCCCGCGAGGCGTCGGCCCCAGGCGGTGCGGCGGACGCGCCGGTCGAGGCCGGAGAAGGGGGCGGAGTGGCGCTGGACGGTGGGGACGTCGGCGAGGCGGTCGACGAGGGCGGCGCGGTCGGCACGCCCGCCGGCCCACGCGTGGAGGCCCCAGACGGCGAGGACGAGGGCGAGAAGGCTGACGGCGAGGACGAGCCACACCAGTTGGCCGGACGTCATGGCTACTTGGCCTCCCTGCTGGCGAGTTCGAGCTCGGTCTCACCGATGCCGTACGCGGCCGGAACGTGTTCGCCGGCCAGATAGAGCCGCTCGGCGAACTCACGGGGGACGGGATGGTGCTCGTACCAGCCGCGTACGATCCGGTCGGCGCCCAGCGGTTCGGCGCGGAAGCGGGTGGCGGTCGTGAGGATGAAGTGGTCGCGGCCGCGCGAGGACAGGACGGCGATCTCGGAGATGCGGCGGGTGCCGTCGACGTCCCGCCGCAGCTGGATGATGACGTCCACGGCGCTGTTGATCTGGTCGCGGAGAGCCTCGAAGGGGATCTTCACCTCGGACATCGACGCCAGGGTCTGGAGGCGCAGCACCGCGTCCTCCGCGGAGTTGGCGTGGACGGTGGCGAGCGATCCGTCGTGGCCGGTGGACATCGCCTGGAGCATGTCGAGGGTCTCGCCGCCACGGACCTCGCCGACGATGATGCGGTCGGGGCGCATGCGCAGGGAGTTGCGTACGAGATCGCGGATGGTGATGCGGCCCTCGCCCTCGACGTTCGGGGGGCGGGTTTCCAGACGTATGACGTGCTCCTGCTGGAGCTGCAGCTCTGCGGCGTCCTCGACGGTGATGATGCGCTCGATGTCGGGGATCAGGCCGGAGAGGGAGTTGAGGAGGGTCGTCTTCCCGGAGCCCGTGCCGCCGCTGACGATGATGTTGAAGCGACCGCGGACGAGGGCGGCCAGCAGCATCAGCATGTGCTCGTCGAGGGTCCCGAGGCCGATCAGCTCACTGAGGGTGTACGCGCGCGGGAAGCGACGGATGGTGAGCGTCGGGCCGGAGAGCGACAGCGGGGGGATGATGACGTTGACGCGCTCGCCGGAGGGCAGGCGGGCGTCGACCATCGGATTCGACTCGTCGACGCGGCGGTTGACGGTCGAGACGATGCGCTCGATGGTCTGGAGCAGCTGCTCGGCGGAGCTGAAGCGGGCGTCGACCTGCTCGATGCGGCCGCCGCGTTCGATGTAGATCTTGTCCGGGCCGTTGACCATGATCTCGGTGATCGACGCGTCCTCGAGGAGCGGTTCGAGGATGCCGAGGCCGAGGGCCTCGTCCACGACGCGGCGGATGATCCCGGTGCGCTCCTTCGGGGACAGCACCGGGCCTTCGCGGCTGATGATGTGGCCCAGGACCCGTTCCAGGCGCAGCCGTCGCTCGGCGGCGGCCAGCGCCGACATCTCGGCGAGGTCGATCTCCTGGAGCAGCTTCGCCCGGTACACGGCGACCAGATGGCCCTGCTGCGTCTGCGGGGCGCTCTCGTCGGCTGCCGCACCGAGGCGGTCGCGGAGGCTCATGGCGTCGTGTCCTCCTTCGGCATCGTTGCGGACCGGCTGACGGGGCCGAAAATGGTGACGCCCGGGATGACGGAGGGGACGGGGATGGTGGCGGTCGCCTTGACCGAGTCGCCGGTGGGGTTCGAGATGGCGATGTCGGGGTTCAGCCAGTCGCTGACGGCGTTGTTCCCCGCGGTCACGCCGCTCACCGGTGGGTTGTACTTCGCCTGCATACGGGCGGCGGCCCGGGCTGCCGTACCGGCCTGGCTGGCGGTGTAGGCGACGAGGCCGAGTTGGATTCCGGCCAGCGCGATGAGGAGCAGGATCGGGAGTACGCCCAGGAATTCCAGGGAGGCGCTGCCTTTGTCCTGCCGGTTGTTGGGCTTCCGTGCGGTGCCGGGTGCAGCGCCGTTGCGCCTGCGGCGGGCGGAGACGCATCCGCTGGCGTGCGGCCCGGTGCCGGGTGCGGCGCCGTTGCGCCTGCGGCGGGCTTCTCCCACCCTCCCCCAGCCTTCGGCCGGAGGGACCCCCATCTCGCTTCGCTCGCCCGTTGCCCTCGACGGTGGGGTGGAGGCCTCTCGTGCTGGGTTGATCGCCATCGGCGACTGCGCATAAGCCGCCGATGGCGAGCAACCACCTGCCAGAGGCCCGAGCCCTGTCGTCAGGGGCAACGGGTGGGCGGGTGGGAAAGAACCCCGGTGCAGGGTCACTTCGTGACCCCCTCGTCGACTGCGGAGGCATGGCCCGTGACGGTGAGGGGGAAGTTGATGAAGCCGGGGAAGAGGACGGGGACTTCGAGGCCGACGGTGGCGGTGACTTGGCCGTTGGCGGTGGAGGTGCCGACCGCGGGGTTGCCCCAGGCGCCGGGGAGGTCGGCGGCGGCAGCGGCGGCGGCGTCCTTCCCGACCGCGGCGGCCCGGGCGGCCTCGTCCGCGGCGTTGCCGGCCAGGGTGAAGGTGTAGCCGGCGAGGACGGCCTGCCAGACGAGGATGAGGGTGATGAGGATGACCGGGGTCATGCCCAGGGTCTCGAGGGTGACCTGGCCTCGGTCCTTGCGGCCGCGCCGGGCGGAGGGGCGGGCGTGCCCCGGGGCGACGAGGCCGAGTTCGGCGGCGAGGGCCCACAGGCCCTGCTTGACGGTGGAGCGGTTGTCGAGGTCCTGGAGGCGTCCGGCGTCGACGACGGCCTGGAGCTCCTTGTACGCCGCCGGGACGACGGAGGTCGCGACCCGGGTGCCGGTGATGCGGCCGATGAGCGAGGGCTGGATCTCCGTACCGCGGGTGTAGCGGTTGACGGCGACGGTGACGTCCTGGGGCTTGCGGATCTGGAGCCGGTCCCACATCCGGACCATGCGCTTGGCGGCGCGTACGGCCACCACGTCCGGCGTCGTGACCAGCACCGCGGCGTCGGCGGTCTCGAGGGCGACGGCGTTGGCGCTGGTCATCTGGGTGCCGCAGTCCACGACGACGACCTCGTAGCGTTGCCGCAGGGCGTGCAGTACGTGCCGGGCGGCCCGGTCGGTGACCTCCTCGCCGCGTTCGCCGTCGCCGGGGGCCAGCAGCAGGGCGGGCCCGGCCTCGTGGACGTACATGGCGTCCTGGAGGACCCGCGACGTGACGTCGTTGATGTCGGCGAGGTCGGCCATCGAGCGGCGGAACTGCACGTCCAGGTAGGAGGCGATGTCACCGCCCTGGAGGTCCATGTCGACCAGCGCGGTCGACTTGCCGGCGGAGTGCGCGGCCAGGGCGAGCTGGACGGCGGTGACCGTGGTCCCGACCCCGCCCTTGGCGCCGGCGACGGCGAGCAGGAAGCCGCCGGGGACGGCGGGCAGGGCGGCGGCGCGCGCCGGTGAGAGGTGGCGGCGTACGCCGGCGGCCCAGGCGGCGGCGGCCTGGATGCGGGCGCCCAACTCGTCGTACGAGAGCGGGAGGGCGACGAGGCCGCGGGCGCCGGAGTCCATGGCGCCGGACATGACGGCCGGGCTGGGCTCGGCGGTGAGCAGTACGACGCCGACGGCCGGGAAGCGCAGCGCGATCTCGCGGACGACCTCCAGGGCGGGCATCGGCGTGATGAGGTCGTGGACGACGACGACCTCGGGGAGTTCGTCGAGGCCGGCCTCGGCGGCGCGGGCGAGGGCGTCGAGGAGCGCGGTCGAGTCCGGGAGGGCGGGGGCGGGTTCGGTGCCGGGCAGCTGGTTGAGCAGGCCGGTGAGGGCGCGGGCGGTGTCGGGGTCCGGGGTCCCTGACAGGATCCGTACGGTCACGGGCGGCCTCCCGGAGCTGTGGCGGCGACGGCGGCCGGCGGGGTCACGGCTTACCCCCGTCGCCCGCCAGGGTGTACGTGCGGTCGCCGGTGGGCGGGGTGCTGGTGTCCCCGGGGGCGACCAGGGCCAGCCGGACGTGCCGGGCGAAGGATTCGGCGAAGGCGACGCGCTGGGCGTCCTGGGCGCTGAGGGCGAAGGTGATGGGGACGCCCTTGCTGGAGAGCCGGTTGGAGTCGGTGCTCGTGTCGAAGGCCTTGATCTGGCCGACGTCGATGACCTGGGCGCCGGTGACGATGATCTTCGAGACGTCCGGGTCGGTGTCCGTGCGGCCCGCGAAGGTCGCGAAGATGTTGATCTTGGCCCCGGGTGTGATCTTGCCGGCCACGCCGGTCTCCGCGTCGATCATGATGGCGATCTCCATCTGTCCGGCCTGCAGGGCGGGCCGGGCGGCGACCATGTCCGTCTGGAGCAGCGAGCCGCGCTTGAGCGCGGTGGCGGCCATCTTCCCGTTCACCTCGGCGAGATCGCGCACGGCGGTGGTGGGCAGCCACCGCTTCGGTATCCGGATCTTCTGGACCTGGGCGGCGGTCACGCTCTCGTACGCGGGCACGTCCTTGGTCAGCCGGTAGGCGGTGACCTTGGGGCCCACCTGGGAGCGCGCGTCGCTGATGACCGAGAGCACCCCGGCGAAGGCGGCGACCGCGCACAGCGCGGAGACCACGAGGAGGACGACGCCGCGCCGCTGACGTGAATTCATGGGTGTGGGGCCCTATCGCTCTATCGCTCTTGCGCTACTGCTGCCGGTTGCCGTTGTTGTCACTGACTGCGGAGTCCTTACCCGCCCATCGACCTTCGCAGAGCAGAAAAGGCACTGATCTCCGATGACTTCGAGTCCACACCAGCCGCAGGTGTCCCGGCGGACCGAGGTCACGACCTGGTACAGAACGCCCACATCGGCGATGTACGCGACGAATTCGACCAGCCGCCCCGTCCCCCACCAGCGCGCGGAGTCGGACGGCAGCGGCACGCTGCGGGTGTACTGGGTGCGCCAGGCGCGGGCCAGCGGGCCCTTGACCCAGCCGGGGTCGACGCCCTGGCCGGTGGCGACGGCGAGCTGGGTGAGGAAGGCGGGGCCGGCCGGAACGGCGGAGTCGTCGGCCGGCGCGAGATACGGCTCGGGGTGGGCGATCGCCGCGAAGTGCCGCCCCGGGACGAGGGACTTGAGGTGGGCGCCGACCGGCACGTCGATCCGGTCCAGCTTGGCCACCGAGCCCAGCAGCGCCCCGGCGTAAAGGTAGTGCGACAGCAGCCGGGCCGCGCCGGCCAGCACGCCGGGGCCCAGGTCGGTGCCGGCGAGCTGCCGCAACTGCTCGGCGAGCAACCCCCCGGCGAGCGGCGGCAGGTCGACGGGGACGATCGCCACCCGGTCGGAGTCCAGCGCGGCCCGCAGGGTGTGCATGCGGCGTCGTACGGGATCGGCGGGGTCGGGCGGTACGAGGGCCACGACGTGGCCGTACGCCTCGAGGGTGGCGACGGTCCGTACGAGGTGTTGTTCGAGTGGTACCGCGAGATCGTCCGCCGTGACCGCTATGACGCTTGACAACCCTGCACCTCCCCGCCGTGACCTATGCGGGGTGAGCTTATCGGAGCGTAGTGGGACCGGTGCGGAAAGTTGTCGAACACTTGGGTAACTCACTACTCACCGGTTCCGAGAGGTCTTGACCAATTCATTGGTCTGGACCAGACTGCCTCAACCCCCACCCCCCAGGAGGCAGTTGTGCAACGTGCGCTCAGAGCGGCGGCCGCCGTCGCCGCCGCCGCCCTCTCGGTAGCGGGTCTCGCCGCCGCCACGTCCGGCACCGCGACAGCCGCGGACGCCAACCTCGTCACCAACCCCGGCTTCGAGAGCGGGCTTTCCGGCTGGACCTGCACCGCATCGAGCGGCGCCGCCGTCAGCAGCCCGGTCCACGGCGGCTCGGGGGCCCTCAAGGCCACCCCGACCTCCTCCGACAACGCACAGTGCACCCAGACCGTCAGCGTGAAGCCCAGCTCCAGCTACACCCTGAGCGCCTACGTCCAGGGCAGTTACGTCTACCTCGGTGCGACCGGCACCGGCACGAGCGACCCCTCGACCTGGACGCCGTCCGCGTCCTCGTACAGCCAGCTCAGCACCAGCTTCACCACCGGCGCGAGCACCACCTCGGTCACGCTCTACCTGCACGGCTGGTACGCCCAGCCCGCCTACTACGCCGACGACGTCAGCCTCACCGGCCCGGCCGGCACCGCGACCCCGACGCCCACGGCGACTCCGACGCCCACCCCGACGCCGACCCCCACCCCCACGCCGACCCCCACGCCGACTCCCACCCCGACCGCCACCAGCGGTGGTTCGCTGCCCAAGCACGCCCTCACCGGCTACTGGCAGAACTTCAACAACGGCGCGACCGTCCAGACCATCGCCCAGGTCCAGGACCAGTACGACATCATCGCGGTCGCCTTCGCCGACGCCACGACCACCCCCGGCGCGGTCTCCTTCACCCTCGACCCGGCGCTCAACTACTCCGTGTCGCAGTTCAAGGCCGACATCGCGGCCAAGAAGGCAGCCGGCAAGAAGGTCATCATCTCGGTCGGCGGCCAGAACGGCACGATCAGCATCACCGACTCCACCTCGGCGACGAACTTCGCCAACAGCGTCTACTCACTGATGCAGACGTACGGATTCGACGGCGTCGACATCGACCTCGAGAACGGCATCAACTCCACCTACATGTCGCAGGCGCTGCGCTCGCTGTCCTCCAAGGCGGGCTCCGGGCTCATCATCACCATGGCCCCGCAGACCATCGACATGCAGTCCACGTCCAGCGGCTACTTCGCGACCGCGCTGAACATCAAGGACATCCTGACCGTCGTCAACACCCAGTTCTACAACAGCGGTTCCATGAACGGCTGCGACGGCAACGTCTACTCCCAGGGCACCGTCAACTTCATCACCGCCCTGGCCTGCATACAGCTCCAGGGCGGTCTCGCCCCCTCCCAGGTCGGCCTGGGCCTGCCCGCCTCGACCAGTGCGGCCGGCAGCGGCTACGTGTCCCCCAGCGTCGTCGACGCCGCCCTGGACTGCCTCACCCAGGGCACGAACTGCGGATCCTTCAAGCCGTCCACCACCTACCCCGCCCTGCGCGGCGCGATGACCTGGTCCACCAACTGGGACGCGTCCAACGGAAACTCCTTCTCCAACACGGTCGGCGCGCACCTCGACACGCTGCCGTAGCTCCGGACCGGTCGCCGGACGGGCGTGAGCGGATCCGCCCGCCCGGCGGCCATTCAGCGCAAGGAACGGAAGAAGGCCCGGATGTCCTGCGTCAGCAGCTCCGGCGCCTCCATGGCCGAGAAGTGGCCGCCCTCCTCGAACTCCGACCAGTGGACGATGTTGTTGGCCCGCTCCGCGAAGGTCCGGATCGACAGGAAGTCGTGCGGGAAGACGGCGACACCGGTCGGGACGGGGTTCTGCTCCTCCTTCTCCCAGGCCCCGGACCGGGCGTCCTCGAAGTACACACGGGCGGCCGAACCGGCCGTCCCGGTGAGCCAGTAGAGCGTGACGTTCGTCAGGAAGGCGTCGCGGTCGATCGAGTCGGTGACGTCACCGAAGCCGTTGAACAGCTCGGCGTTCCACGCCAACTGACCGGCGGGCGAGTCCGTGAGCCCGTACGCGAGGGTCTGCGGCCGGGTCGACTGAATGGCCTGGTAGCCGTTACGGGTCCGGAACTTCGCCGTGACCGCGAGCCGCCGGTGGCCCTCCTCGTCCAGCTTCGCGAACTCCTCCGGGTCACCGGACGGGAAGGCGAAGATCTGCGTGACATGCGTGCCGATCAGCCCCTCCGGGTGCAGCACGCCCAGCTCACGGCCGACGAGCGACCCGACGTCGCCGCCGTGCGCCCCCCACCGCCCGGCATAGCCGAGCCGCTGGACCAGCTCGATCCACGCCCGCGCGATCCGCGACCGGTCCCAGCCCTCCTCCCGCGTGGGGCCGGACAGCGCGAACCCGGGCAGGGACGGTACGACGACATGGAAGGCGTCCGCCGGGTCGCCGCCGTACGACCGCGGGTCGGTCAGCGGGCCGATCATGTCGAGGAACTCCACGACCGAGCCGGGCCAGCCGTGCGTCAGGACCAGCGGCAGCGCGTCCGGCTCGGGGGACTCGACGTGCAGGAAATGCACCTCGGTGCCGTCGATCTCGGTGACGTACTGCGGGAACCCGTTCAGCCGGGCCTCGTGGACCCGCCAGTCGTACGCCGTCCGCCAGTGCTCGGCCACCTCCTTCAGCCAGCCGGCCGGGACGCCGTACTCCCAGCCGACACCCGGCAGCTCGTCGGGCCACCGGGTGCGGCCGAGACGCTCGACAAGGTCGTCCAGGTCGGTCTGGGGGAATTCGATCCGATAGGGCCGCAGTTCGGTGTTGTTCGCCATGTCTGCGACCTTACGGACCGTTGCGGTCAGCTTGTGTCCGCAACGGGCGGCGGATGTCAGACCGGGCGGACCCCGTTGAGGGCGCCGTGCGGATTCAGTACGTACTTGCGGCCGGCGCCCTGGTCGAACTCGGCATAGCCGCGAGGGGCGTCCTCCAGCGGGATGACGGTCGCGTTGACCGCCTTCGCGATGTGGACGCGATCGTGGAGGATCGCCTGCGACAGAGCCCGGTGGTAGCGCATGACCGGGCACTGGCCGGTGGTGAAGCGGTGGCTCTTGGCCCAGCCCAGACCGAGCCGGACCTTCAGGGAGCCGGTCCTGGCGTCGGCGTCGATGCCGCCCGGGTCCTCGGTGACGTACAGCCCGGGGATGCCGAGGGCGCCGCCGGCGCGGGTCAGCTCCATCAGCGAGTTGAGGACGGTGGCCGGTGCCTCCTCGCTGTTCCGGCCGTGCGCCCGCGCCTCGAAGCCGACCGCGTCGACGGCCGCGTCGACCTCCGGCTCGCCGAGGATCTGCTCGATCTGCTCGGCCGCCTGCCCTCGGGTCAGGTCGACGGTCTCGCAGCCGAAGCTCCGGGCCTGCTGAAGCCGGTCGGAGTTGAGGTCGCCGACGATGACGACCGCCGCCCCGAGCAGGTGCGCCGAGGCCGCCGCGGCGAGTCCGACGGGCCCGGCCCCGGCCACGTACACCGTGGATCCGACGCCGACGCCCGCCGTGACCGCGCCATGGAAGCCGGTCGGGAAGATGTCCGACAGCATCGTCAGGTCGAGCAGCTTCTCCAGCGCCGCGTCCCGGTCGGGGAAGCGCAGCAGATTGAAGTCGGCGTACGGGACCATCACGTACTCGGCCTGGCCGCCGACCCAGCCGCCCATGTCGACATAGCCGTACGCCGCTCCCGGCCGGGCCGGGTTGACGTTGAGGCAGATGCCGGTCTGGCCCTCCTTGCAGTTGCGGCACCGCCCGCAGGCGATGTTGAAGGGGACGGAGACGATGTCCCCCTGCTGGATGTACTCCACATCCGGGCCACGCTCGATCACCTCGCCGGTGATCTCGTGCCCGAGTACCAGGTTCTCCGGAGCTGTGGTGCGGCCGCGCACCATGTGCTGGTCGCTACCGCAGATGTTGGTGGCCAGCACCTTGAGGATCACGCCGTGCGGACACTTCCGCCCGACGTTCTCCGGTGCCACGCCCGGCCCGTCCCGGAGTTCGAGGGTGGGGAAATCGATCTCCTGCACCTCGACAGCCCCTGGCTTCAGATACGCGACCGCCCTGTTTCCTCCGCTCATGACTCGCCGTCCCTTCGGTTTCGGCTCGCGGATGGTGTTGCTCGGTCTGTGCGTGCTGCGGAGTCTGCTACCGCCCGGGCTAGATGGCCAGGCTCAGCGCCCCGGCCATCGCGAAGCCGACGACCGACAGGACCGTCTCCAGGACCGTCCACGTGCGCAGTGTGTCGCGTTCACTGATCCCGAAGTATTTGGCGACCATCCAGAATCCGCCGTCGTTGACATGCGAGGCGAAGATCGAACCCGCCGAGATGGCCATGATGACCAACGCGAGATGGGCCTGCGAGTAGTGCCCCGGCGCGACGATCGGCTGCACGATGCCGGCCGTGGTGACGATGGCGACGGTCGCCGAACCCTGGGCGACACGCAGGGCGACACTCAGCAGCCAGGCCAGCAGGATCACCGGCAGGCCGACGTCGCCGAAGGTCTTCGCCAGCGCGTCCGCGATGCCGCTGCCCTTCAGGACGGCGCCGAAGACCCCGCCCGCCCCGACCACCAGCAGGATGTTGCCGATCGGCTTGAGGGAGGCGGTCGAGACGGCCTCCAGGTTCTGCCGGCTCCAGCCGCGCCGGATGCCGAGCAGCCAGTACGCCAGCAGCAGCGCGATGGTCAGCGCCACGAAGGGGTGCCCGAAGAAGGTCAGTACGGAGCGGAGGGTGCCCTCGTCCATCGTGATGGAGGAGAAGGTCGCCAGCAGGATCAGGACCAGCGGGGTGCCGATGATGGCGAGCACCAGGCCCACCGACACCGGCGCCTCGCCGGGGGCCGCCTCGGGCGCCTGCGCCCGGGACTCCTCCAGCGCCTCGACCATGTCCTGCGGCACGGGTACGAAGATGCGCCTGCCGATCCACGCCGAGAACACCCACGCCGCCAGCACCGCCGGGATGCCGCACAGCACACCCATGAGGATCACCCAGCCCAGCTCCACCTTGAAGATGGCCGCGGCGGCGACCGGGCCGGGGTGCGGGGGCAGGAAGGCGTGGGTCATCGACAGGCCGGCGAGCAGCGGCAGGCAGTAGAGCAGGATCGATTTTCCGCTGCGCCTGGCGGCTGCGTAGACGAGCGGGGCGAGGACGAAGATGCCGACGTCGAAGAAGACCGGGATGCCGAAGATGAGCCCGGTCAGGCCCATCGCGAGGGGCGCTCGCTTCTCCCCGAAGGCGCCCAGCAGGCGGGCGGAGAGGGCTTCGGCACCGCCGGAGATCTCCAGGATCGCGCCGAGCATCGTGCCGAGGCCGACGATGATGGCGATGTGACCGAGGATGCCGCCCATGCCGGTCTCGATGAGGCTGGTGGCGGTGGACCGCTGGACGGTGCCGAAGAGTTCGGTGACGCTCAGCCCGGCGGCCAGCGCCACCGCGATGGAGACGCCGAGCAGGGCGACGAAGGGCTGCAACCTGACCTTGATGATCAGGACCAGCAGAAGGGCGATACCGAGGGCCGCGATGGTCAGCAGCCCTGCGGTGCCGGGTATGAGCGCGATCAGGCCGCCGGTGTGGGGGACGGGGACGGGATTCAAGGGGGCTCCCGGGTGGGGGGTCTCAAGGATTCGCGGTGCCGTGCGTACTGCGGTACTGCGGTGCGGGTGAGACAGGGGGAGTTGGTCCGGCTGGGCATGCCCAAGCGAGCGCCGGCCGAACGGGGGGCCAGGCGAACCGGGCGTGCTGGGGGTCAGTCGAGGACGGCGAGCGCGTCGATCTCGATGAGCAGGCCTGCGGGGAGGCCGACGTAGACGGTGGTGCGGGCGGCCGGGGCGCTCTTCAGGTCCGCGAAGAAGTCGTTGTAGATCTCGTTGAGTTCGGCGAAGTGCGCGGTGTCGGTGAGGTAGACGCGGATCATGACGACGTCCTCCCACGTCGCGCCGCCCGCCTCCAGGACCGACTGCACATTGGCGAGGGTCTGCAGCGTCTGCTCACGCAGGCCCGGGCCGACCGGGGCCGGCGCCTGCCCCTCGGCGGCCGGACCGAAGCCCACCTGGCCTGCGACCTGGAGGATGTTGCCCTTGCGGACGCCGTGCGAGAACTTCGCGGGGGGTGGGGTGTGGGTGGACGGGGTGATCGCGGTCTTGTCGCTGTTGCCGCTCTTGTCGCTCACAGGTCTTCTTCCTTTCCGGAGAGCTCCCGGCTGATGGCCTCCGCCGTACGGAGCACCAGCGGGCGCAGTTTCAGCAGTTCGTCGGCGCCAACGACGACGTTCGGCGCGGAGATGGAACAGGCCGCCGCGACCCGGCCGTCGGCGCCGTGGATGGGTGCGGCCAGGCAGTTGATGGACTCCTCGTGCCCGCCGAGGTCGGTGGCCCAGCCCTGCTCGCGTACCCGGGACAGCTCGGCGAGATAGGCGTCGGCGTCCGGCGTGGACTTGGCGGTGTAGCGCGGGTAGTCCAGGCGCTCGGCGAAGGCGCGGCGCTCGGCCTCCGGCAGGTCGGCCAGCAGGAGTTTGGCGACGGCGGCGACGGTTATCGCGACGGGCTTGCCGATCCGCGAGTACATGCGGACCGGGTAGCGGCTCTCGACCTTGTCGATGTAGACCACCACCTCGCCCTCCTCGTGGACGGCGAGGTGGACGGTGTGGCCGGTCCGCTCGTTGAGCGCCACCAGGTGGGGGTGGGCGATGCCGCGTACGTCGAGGCTCTCCATCGCCTGCTGCGCGAGGCCGAAGAGGCGGGCGCCGAGCCGGTAGCGCTGGTCGTCCTGGCGGTAGACCATGCCGTGCTCGTGGAGGGTGTGCAGGAGGCGCAGCGCGGTGGACTTGTGGACGTCCAGATGGCCCGCCACCTCGGCCAGATTGGCCGGTCCCTCGGCGAGCAGGGGCAGGATGCGCAGCGCGCGGTCCACTGTCTGGCTCATGTCGTCGCTCGTCCGTTCTCGCCGTTGACCCGGCGCTGGCCGGGATGTTAGACAACGTGGAACACGGTACGCAACGCTCATTGCACATCTTGCAACGGGAGGGTTCTCTTGGCCGCCGAAGAGCTGTACGACGAGCGCGTCGACCACCGCTTCAAAGGCCTGCCACCAGACGCGGCGGGCCTCACGGTGCGCGAACTCGCCGCCCAGCGCCGCTCCCTCTTCGACGGCGGCTTCACGACCCCGCTGCTGACGCTCTCCGCCCCCGCCCTGGAGCACAACCTCACCCAACTCGCCTCATACGCCCGCGCGCACGGCCTCGCCTTCGCCCCCCACGGCAAGACCTCCATGGCCCCGCAGCTCTTCGAGCGCCAGCTCGCCCACGGCGCCTGGGGCATCACCGCCGCCGTACCGCACCAGGTGCGGGTCTACCGCGCGTACGGCATCCAGCGGATCTTCCTGGCCAACGAACTGGTCGACGCGGCCGCGCTGCGCTGGCTCTCCGCCGAGCTCGACGCCGACCCCGGCTTCCGCTTCGTCTGCTACGTCGACTCCGTACGGGGTGTCGAGCTGATGGACGCCGCCCTGACCCGCCCGGTGGACGTCGTCGTCGAACTCGGCGTCGACGGCGGCCGTACGGGCGTCCGCGACTCCGACACCGCCGCTCTGGTCGCCGACGCGGTCGCCGGGGCCCGGCAACTGCGGCTGGTCGGCGTCGCGGGCTACGAGTCCACGGCGCCCGACGTGCGCACATGGCTGGGCGAACTCGTCGCCCTGGCGGAGCGGTTCGATGCGGAGGGGCGCTTCGCGGACGCGGAGGAGATCGTGCTGAGCGCCGGCGGCAGCGAATGGTTCGACCTCGTCGCGGAGGCCTTCGAGCCGGTCGGCGGCGGCCTGTCCAAGCCGGTGCTGAAGCTACTGCGTTCCGGTGCATACGTCAGCCACGACGACGTCCACTACCGCGACCTCACCCCGTTCCACGACCGCATCCCCGACAAGGGCTCCCTCGAACCCGCCCTCCGCCTCTGGACCCAGGTCCTCTCCCGCCCCGAACCCACCCTCGCCCTCCTCAACGCCGGCAAACGCGACGCCCCCTACGACCTCGACCTCCCCGTGCCTCACCTCGTCCGCCGCCCCGACGGCACGGTCCTCCCCCCGGACGGCCTCACGGTCACCAAGCTCGCCGACCAGCACGCCTTCGTCGCCGTCACGCCGGGGACCGATCTGCAGGTCGGCGACTGGGTCGCCCTCGGGCTGTCCCATCCGTGCACGGCCTTCGACAAGTGGCAACTCATCCCCCAGGTCGACCCGGACGGCACGGTCACGGACTACATCCGTACGTTCTTCTGACCCGGCGGGTGGCTCCCGGGTTGTGGGTAGGCCGTCCGCCTGAGGCGGAACGGGCTGGCACAACCCGGCCACGGACCCGCACCCACCAACGCACCCGCAACCACCCACTGGACAGGCGCCCATGGACCTGGTCATCCGCGACGCCCGCGTCATCGACGGCACCGGCGGCCCGTCCTACCGCGCAGACGTCGGCATCAGCGAAGGCCGGATCGCCGAGATCGGCCAGGTGTCGACCGCCCGCCGCACCCTCGACGCGCACGGCCTCGCCCTCTCCCCCGGCTTCATCGACATGCACGCCCACAGCGACCTCGCCCTCCTCACGGACCCCGCCCACGAGGCGAAGGCCGCCCAGGGCGTCACCCTCGAAGTGATCGGCCAGGACGGCCTGTCGTACGCCCCCGTCGACGACCGCACCCTCGCCGAGGTCCGGCGCCAGATCATCGGGTGGAACGGCGATCCGCCGGACCTCGACTACGACTGGCGCACCGTCGGCGAATACCTGGACCGCCTCGACCGCCAGGGCATCGCCGTCAACGCCGCCTACCTCGTCCCGCAGGGCACCGTCCGCATGCTCGCGGTCGGCTGGGAGGACCGTCCGGCGACCCCGGCCGAGCTCACCCGCATGAAAGAACTGGTCGCCGAGGGCCTGGCTCAGGGCGCCGTCGGTATGTCCTCCGGGCTCACCTACACCCCCGGGATGTACGCCTCGGACGCCGAACTGACCGAGCTGTGCCGCGTGGTGGCCGCATACGGCGGCTACTACTGCCCCCATCACCGCAGTTACGGCGCCGGAGCCCTCCAGGCGTACGAAGAGATGCTCACCGTCACCAAGAACGCGGGCTGCGCCCTGCATCTCGCTCACGCCACCATGAACTTCGACGAGAACAAGGGCCGCGCCCCCGAGCTGATCGCACTGCTCGACCGGGCCCTGGCGGAGGGCGCGGACGTCACCCTCGACACGTATCCCTACCTCCCCGGGTCCACGACGCTCGCGGCGATGCTGCCGAGCTGGGCCACGGAGGGCGGCCCGGAGGCGACCCTCGCCCGCCTGCGGGACGAGCCGACGGCGGACCGCATCCGCCACGCGATGGAGGTCGACGGCTCGGACGGCTGCCACGGCGTGCCCATGGACTGGTCGACGATCGAGGTCTCCGGCGTGACCGACCCCGCCCTTTCCTCCCACGTCGGCCGCCGGATTCCCGACTTCGCCACCGCCCGCCGCCTCCTCCTCGACGACCGGCTCGGCCCGACCATCCTCCAGCACGTCGGCCACGAGGAGAACGTCCGCGCGATCATGCGCCACCCCGCCCACACCGCCGGCTCCGACGGCCTCCTCACCGGCGACAAGCCCCACCCCCGCGCCTACGGCACCTTCCCCCGCTACCTCGGCCACTACACCCGCGACCTCGGCATCCTCACCCTCGAAGCCTGCATCGCCCACCTCACCGCCCGCCCCGCCGCCCGCCTCCGCCTCCCCGACCGCGGCCTCATCCGCCCCGGCTACCGCGCCGACCTCGTCCTCTTCGACCCCGACACCATCGCCGCCGGCTCCACCTTCGACCACCCCCGTACCCTCCCCCACGGCATCCCGCACGTCCTCATCAACGGCCGCTTCATCATCGAAGACGGCCACCGCACCGACGTCCTCGCCGGACGCACGATCAGACGCCACTAAAAGCACGCCCTCCACCCGGATACCGCACCCCGGCCCGCCGGACGGAGTCCGGCACAGCGACTCGAAGCAGCGAAGCGTCGCGAGAGCCGCAGAAAAAAGGGGCCGGGCCGCCGCACGGACGTCCTCGCGGGGCGTACGGTCCGCCGGGGTGGCCAAAAGCACGATGCGCGGGCGGTTTCGTCGCCGTAAGCTCCCAGACATGCAGGTGATCCAGTCCACGAAGCTCGCCAACGTCTGCTACGACATCCGGGGTCCGGTGTTGGAGGAGGCGATGCGGCTCGAGGCGACGGGCCATCGCATTCTGAAGCTGAACACGGGCAATCCGGCGGCGTTCGGGTTCGAGTGTCCGCCGGAGATCCTCGAGGACATGCTGCGCAGCCTGGGCGGCGCGCACGGCTATGGCGACTCGAAGGGCATCCTGCCGGCGCGGCGGGCGGTGATGCAGCACTACCAGACCAAGGGCGTGGACCTGGACGTCGAGGACATCTTCCTCGGCAACGGGGTGTCCGAGCTGATCCAGATGTCGATGCAGGCGCTGCTGGACGACGGCGACGAGGTGCTGATCCCGTCGCCGGACTATCCGCTGTGGACGGCGGCGGTCTCGCTCTCCGGTGGGACGCCGGTCCACTACCGCTGCGACGAGCAGGCGGACTGGTATCCGGACCTGGCCGACATCGAGCGGAAGATCACCGACCGGACCAAGGCCCTGGTGATCATCAACCCGAACAACCCGACGGGCGCGGTCTACGACGACCAGCTGTTGCGCGAGCTGACGGACATCGCCCGCCGCCACAATCTGATCGTCTGCAGTGACGAGATCTACGACAAGATCCTGTACGACGACGCCACCCACACCCCCACCACGGTCATCGCCCCCGACCTGCTGACGCTCACCTTCAACGGACTGTCGAAGGCGTACCGCGTCGCGGGCTACCGCAGCGGCTGGCTGGCGGTCTGCGGCCCGAAGGCGCACGCGTCGAGCTATCTCGAAGGCCTGACGATCCTCGCCAACATGCGGCTGTGCGCGAACGTCCCGGCGCAGCACGCGGTGGCGACGGCGCTGGGCGGCCGGCAGTCGATCAAGGACCTGGTACTGCCGGGCGGGCGGCTGGTGGAGCAGCGGGACGTGGCGTACGACCTGCTGACGCAGATCCCGGGCGTGACGTGCGTGAAGCCGAAGGGCGCGCTGTACGCGTTCCCGAGGCTGGACCCGAAGGTCTTCAAGATCAAGGACGACCAGCAGATGGTGCTGGACCTGCTGCGGTCGGAGCGGATCCTCGTGGTGCAGGGCACCGGCTTCAACTGGCCGGAGCCGGACCACTTCAGGCTGGTGACGCTGCCGAGCAAGGAGGACCTGACGGAGGCGGTCACCAAGATCGGCAACTTCCTGGACGGTTACAGCCAGCCGTAGCTCGAAGCTCTCGCTATTTAGACGATGTCTAAGTTAGGATGTTCTCCTGATCGCAGGAGGAGTGCATCCATGTACGAACCGATACGCACCAAATCGGTACACAGCGTGGCGGCCACGACGACTCCGGCAACCCCGCGACGCAGCCGTGACGAGGAACTGGACTTCCAGCTCGCCGGTCACCTCGCGGCGCTGCTCACCGTCACAGACGAGCTACGCGCCCTCGCCCCGGGCGACGACCTCGGCAGCGCGGCCGAGCAGCTCGCCGAGTGCGTGGCGCGGTTGCGCCACGGCGTCGCGCCGGCCCGGTTGCCGCTGGCGACCGCGGTCGAGGCCACCCCGGATCGTATTGCCGCGCTGCACCGACGTGCCCAGGCACTGGCCGGCCGGGCCCTCGTCGTCGCGGCATCCCGCCAGGACACGGCCGGCGCGGTGCTGGCCGCACAGCGCCTCGACGCCCACGACGCCGCGCTTGCCGCGGCCTGACTCCACAAAACCCGTAGAGCCCCTAGAACCCGCAGCACAGCAAAGCCGGAAGGCCCGAGGCATGCGCCTCGGGCCTTCCGTTTGAGGGTTGGCTCAGCCCGCCCGGCAGAGGGTCAGGGTCGGGGGCTCCCTGCCGGTTGGCTGTGCCGCGCCATCGGGCCGCCGCCCCGCGCCGCACGCGCAGGTGAGGGTTGGGCGGCCCGAATCCGGGTCAGCGTCAGCCGAGCCGCGCGACCAGCGCGCGGTACTCGTCCCACAGCTCCTTGGGCGTGTGGTCGCCGAAGGTCTCCAGGTGGGAGGGGATGAGCGAGGCCTCGTCGCGCCAGACGTCCAGGTCGACCGACAGGAGCAGGTCCAGGTCCTCCTGGGAGATGTCCAGGCCGTCGGTGTCGAGGGCGCCCTCGGCCGGGAGGATGCCGATGGGGGTCTCGACGCCCTCGGCCCGGCCGTTGAGGCGGTCGACGATCCACTTCAGGACGCGGCTGTTCTCGCCGAAGCCCGGCCACACGAAGCGGCCCTCGGCGTCCTTGCGGAACCAGTTGACGTAGTAGATCTTGGGCAGCTTGGCCGCGTCGTGCTCCTGGCCCAGCTTGACCCAGTGGCCGAAGTAGTCGCCCATGTTGTAACCGCAGAACGGAAGCATGGCGAAGGGGTCGCGGCGCAGCTCGCCGACCTTGCCCTCGGCGGCCGCCGTCTTCTCGCTGGCGACGTTGGCGCCGAGGAAGACGCCGTGCTGCCAGTCGAAGGACTCGGTCACCAGCGGTACGGCCGAGGCGCGCCTGCCGCCGAAGAGGATCGCCGAGATCGGCACGCCCTTGGGGTCCTCCCACTCGGGCGCGATGATCGGGCACTGCCCCGCCGGGGTGGTGAAGCGGGCGTTGGGGTGGGCGGCCGGGGTGCCGGACTCCGGCGTCCAGTCGTTGCCCTTCCAGTCGGTGAGGTGGGCGGGGAGCTCCTCGGTGAGGCCCTCCCACCAGATGTCGTTGTCGTCGGTGAGGGCGACGTTGGTGAAGACCGAGTTGCCCCAGAGGGTCTTGATGGCGTTGGCGTTGGTGGCCTCGCCGGTGCCCGGCGCGACGCCGAAGAAGCCGGCCTCGGGGTTGATCGCGTAGAGGCGGCCGTCCTCACCGAAGCGCATCCAGGCGATGTCGTCGCCGATGGTCTCGACGGTCCAGCCGGAGATGGTGGGCTCCAGCATGGCGAGGTTGGTCTTGCCGCAGGCGCTCGGGAAGGCCGCTGCGACGTACTTGGCCTCACCGCGCGGCGGGGTCAGCTTGAGGATGAGCATGTGCTCGGCCAGCCAGCCCTCGTCACGCGCCATCACCGAGGCGATGCGCAGCGCGTAGCACTTCTTGCCGAGCAGGGCGTTGCCGCCGTAGCCGGAGCCGTAGGACCAGATCTCGCGGGCCTCGGGGAAGTGCGAGATGTACTTGGTGGAGTTGCAGGGCCACGGCACGTCGGCCTCGCCCTCGGCGAGCGGGGCGCCGACGCTGTGCACGGCCTTGACGAAGAAGCCGTCCTCGCCGAGCTCGTCCAGCACCTCCTGGCCCATACGGGTCATGGTGCGCATGGCGGTGGCGACGTACGCGGAGTCGGTGATCTCGACGCCGATGGCAGAGAGCTCCGAGCCCAGCGGGCCCATGCAGAAGGGGACGACGTACATCGTGCGGCCGCGCATGGAGCCGCGGAACAGGCCCTTCTCACCGGCGAGGCCCCCCTCACCCGTAAAGATGGCGCGCATCTCGTCGGGGTGCTTCCAGTGGTTGGTCGGGCCCGCGTCCTCCTCCTTCTCGGAGCAGATGAAGGTGCGGTCCTCGACGCGAGCGACGTCGGTCGGGTCGGAGGCTGCGTAGTACGAGTTGGGGCGCTTGATCGGATCGAGCTTCTTGAACGTGCCCTTCTCGACGAGTTCGTCGGCGAGGCGCTGGTACTCGTCCTCCGAGCCGTCGCACCACACGATCTCGTCAGGCTGGGTCAGCTCGGCTATCTCGCCGACCCATGCGATCAGTTTCTTGTGATTGGTGGGAGCCGCTTTGACGCGCGCCACGATCGCTCCGATCCGCCTGGTGTGCACTCACCGGGCGTGTGTTGTTTGAGGGTGTTGAGCTGCTGTTGTCGGCCCCTTGGGGGCTGCGACCCGGATGCCGCTTCGTGGGATGCTCATCCGGTGCCGTCCGCACTCATATGAGTATCAGGACAGGAAACGGGATCTGTCCAGGGCGCAATGCGTGAGCATCGCCACTCGTAACACTGGAACCTACGGAGCCGTAACCTACGGTGGAGTAGCTAGCATTGACCGCATGACGAAGGTCGACCAGACTTCCGCTGTGACCCCTGACGTAGCAGAGCTCGCCTTGGCCCACCCCATAAAGCCCAAGCTCAGAGGGTGGCTGCATGCCGGAATGTTCCCGGCGGTACTCATTGCCGGCGTCACGCTGACGGCTTTCGCGGAGAGCACCAGAGGCCGGATCGCCTGCGCGGTCTTCACCGTCACGGCCTGCGCGCTCTTCGGGGTCAGCGCCCTGTACCACCGTGGGAACTGGGGCCCGCGCGGCGAGGCGGTGCTGCGCCGCCTGGACCACGCAAATATTTTCCTGATTATTGCCGGAACGTATACACCGCTCACGATCCTTCTGCTCAACGGCGGCCAGCAGGACATACTGCTGTGGATGGTCTGGGTCGGAGCACTGGCCGGGATCGCCTTCCGGGTCTTCTGGGTCGGCGCGCCGCGCTGGCTCTACACCCCCTGCTACATCGCGCTCGGCTGGGCGGCGGTGTTCTTCCTGCCCGACTTCATGCGCACGGGCGGCATCGCCGTGATGGTCCTGATCGTCGTCGGCGGCCTGCTCTACAGCGCGGGCGCGGTGATCTACGGCACCAAGCGACCGAACCCGTCGCCGCAGTGGTTCGGCTTCCACGAGGTGTTCCACTCCCTCACGGTGGGGGCCTTCGTGGTGCACTACGTGGGCATCTCACTGGTGGCGTACACGCACTCGTAGGTCCTGAGCTGCGACGTCGAGCCCCGCTCCCGGAAGTCCGGGGGCGGGGCTTTCGCATGCCCTAAATGATGGCTACTCTCTTTTGAGAGTCACTTCCACTTGATGCTCACTCTCATCGGAGGCGCGTCATGACGACGCCGCACGCACCGACGCAGACACCACCGCCCGACCCCCGCCGCTGGTGGGCCCTCGGCGCCCTGGTCGCCAGCATGATCGTCATCGGATTCGACATGACGATCCTGAACGTCGCCCTGCCCACCATCGCCACCCAGCTCGGCGCCAACACCGGCGACCAGCAGTGGATCGTCGACTCGTACGTCGTCGTCTTCGCCGCCGCCATGCTCCCGGCCGGCCTGCTCGGCGACCGCTTCGGCCGCCGCCGGATGCTCATCACCGGCCTGCTGATCTTCCTCGCCGGCTCGCTCGGAGGCACCCTCGCCGGCTCGCCGGGACCGGTCATCGGCGCCCGTACGGTCATGGGGCTGGGCGCCGCCCTGGTGATGCCGCTGGCCCTGTCCGTACTGCCCTCGCTCTTCGGGCCCGAGGAGCGCAGCAAGGCGGTCGGCGCGGTCACCGCGGCCATGGCGCTCGGCATGCCGCTCGGGCCGATCATCGGCGGCACGCTGCTCGACCACTTCTGGTGGGGCTCGATCTTCCTGATCAACATCCCGCTGGTCGCCATCGGCGTCACCGCCTGCCTCTTCCTGCTGCCCGAGACCCGCGACCCGGCCGCCCCCAGGGTCGACGCCGCCAGCACCCTGCTCACCCTCGCCGGGCTCGGCGCGCTCGTCTTCGGCATCATCGAGGCGCCCCGGGACGGCTGGGGCGACCCGCTCGTGCTGCTCATGCTGTTCTCCGGCGTCGCCCTGCTCACCGGCCTCGTGCTGCGCGAGCGGAGCATGGCCCGGCCGATGCTCGACCTCGGGCTACTGCGGCACCGCGGATTCCTGTGGAACAGCGTGTCGGCCACCCTGGTGACCTTCATCCTCACCGGGCTGCTCTTCCTCGTACCGCAGTATCTGCAGGTCGTGCTCGGCAACGACGCCTTCGGCACCGGGCTGCGGCTGATGCCGCTGATGGGCGGCCTACTCGTCGCGGCGCGCGGCAGCGCCCCGCTGGTCAGCCGCTTCGGGGCGCGTCCGGTGATCACGGCCGGGCTGCTGGTGCTGACGGCCGCCGCCGTGCTCGGGTCGCGTACGGCCGTCTCCGACGGTTACGGGGCCACCGCGCTCTGGCTGGCCATCACCGGCTTCGCCTTCGGGTTCGCGATGATCCCGGCCATGGACGCCGCCCTCGGGGCGCTGCCCAAGGACCGGGCCGGCAGCGGCTCCGGGCTGCTGATGACGCTGCGCCAGACCGGCGGCGCGATCGGCGTGGCCATCCTCGGCAGCGTCATCGCCGGCGCCTACTCCGACCGCCTCGACACCGCCGGGCTTCCCGCCGCCGCAGCGCACGCCGCCACGGGCTCGGTCGGCGCCGCGCACGCCGTCGCAGCCGCCCTCGGCGATCCGGCGCTGGCGGCATCGGCGAACGCCGCATACGTCCACGGCATGGACCTCGCCCTGCTGGTCTGCGCCGCCGCCTCGCTGGTGGCAGCGGTCCTGGTCGCGCTCTTCCTGCCCGATCCGAGGACGCAGGCACCGGCCGACGACGCCGCCCTCGCCCCGGAGACGGCGGATGCCCGACAATAACGACCATGGTCTCCACCGCCCACCCCAAGCCCGGCCTGCGCGAGCGCAAGAAGATCCAGACCCGCCAGGCGATCCGCCGCGCCGCCTACCGCCTCTTCGAGGAGCAGGGCTACGACGGCACCACGGTGGAGCAGATCGCGGCGGCGGCGGAGGTCTCGCCCAGTACGGTCTTCCGCTACTTCCCCACCAAGGAGGACATCGTCCTCACGGACGAGTACGACCCGATCATGGTGGCCATCCTCCGCGCCAGGCCGGCCGGAGAGCCGATCATCGAGTCGATCCGGCATGCGGTGCTGGGCCCGCTCCACGACATGTACGCCGCCGACAGCGAGGAAATGGTCCAGCGGATGCGGCTGGCACGTGACGTCCCTGCCATCCGCGCCCGTATGGGCGAGAACATGCAGCTCTCGTGCAACCTCATGACCCGCGCCCTCGCCGAGCGCGACGACCGGTCCGTGGACGACCTGGAGACCCGCATCGTCGTCAGCGGCCTCCTCGGCGCCTGGAGCGAGGCCATCATGGCCTGGATCGAGGACGACGGCCGCGAAAACCTGGCCGACGTCCTCGATCGCACCCTGCGGATCCTCGCCGCCAACTTCACCGGCCAGGGCCCCGGGCAGGACAGTCCCTAGGCGTGCCCTAGACCCCCTTGTCGCCGGGCCCGCAGGCCGTGCCGTCCTTGTTGGTGTCGAGCCCGAGCCGGTCGCGGCCGTTGACCTTCAGGGCGGCGAGTCTGTGCCCGGCGAGCCAGTCGCAGCGGTCGGCCTTGGCCATGGCCGGGAAGGTCCAGGGCACGCACTGGCTGATCTTGCCGTAGGCGTGGTCACAGCCGTCGTAGCCCTCGGGGACCTTCACGCCCTTGGCCTTGGCCGGTTTCTTCTTGGCCGGCTTCGCCGTGGCGAGGTCGTCGGCGAAGGGCTGGACGTGGGCGGCGGCGGTCTGGGTCTCGCCGATCTGGACCCAGGTGGAGGTCGACGGGACCCCGGCGGCGTCGACGACCTGGAGCATGTACCAGCCCGGTGGGGCGAGATTGGGATTGCTGGTGAGGCTCAGGTCGACGGTGTTGCCGTCGACGGTCATCGGCAGGTCCACGTAGCGCTGGTTGGGGTCGGAGGAGTGGGTGACGGCCGCCGGACGGATCAGCGAGGCCTTGGTGACCGTACGGTCCACGGTGATGCGCTGAGTCGAGCCGTACGACCACTGGGTCGAGGCCACCGAGGCGATCTGCGGCCGGTCGCCACGGAAGAGGTACGGCGGCGAGTAGATCGAGATGCGCCGGTCGAAGGACCCGTCGCCGGGGTTGTTGCCGACGGTGAGCACCCGGCCGTCGGGCAGCAGCAGCGCCGAGGAGTGGTAGGTGCGCGGCACCGGGTCGGTGGCCAGGCCGGCGTGGAAGGTGTTGCTCACCGGGTCGTACGTCGAGGCCTCGAAGACCGGGTCCTCGCGGTAGGTGTGCAGGGCGCCGCCGGTCTCCAGCACCTTGCCGTCGGGCAGGATCACCGCGGAGACGTACACCTTGCCCTGGTCGCCGGTCTGGGGGGTGCCGTCGGCGTAGGTGCCCTGCGGGAGGTCCGGCCCGGCCACGTACGAGGGCGAGGCGGCGGTGAGGTCGATCAGGTCGGTGAGGCGGTGCGCGTCGGGCGCGACGGTGTGGTTGCCGCCGCCGATGGTCAGCACCTTCTGGGACTGGGCGGGTGGCAGGAGTACGGACATCGACTGGTCGCGTTCGTCCTTCTTGCGCAGACCGGGTACGTCTGTGATGGTGCCGGTGTCGTAGTTGTAGACCGAGGCGCCGGTGCCGGACAGGCCGACGCCGAAGACATGGCTGCCGGAGTAGAAGAGGCGGCCGTCCTGGAGCAGGATCGCGGCCGGGTACAGGCCCCAGAAGCTCCAGGTCTGCTTGTCGCAGCAGCCCTTCCAGGTGCCGGAGGCGTAGTCGAAGCGCTCATTGATGACGGTGCCGGCGGCGTTCTCGTCGAGGCCGCCGAGGGTGACCACGTCGCCGTTGCCCATCTCGGTGGCGGACGGGTACCAGTGACCGGCGATCATGTCGTTGGTGCGGGTGTAGGTCATGGTCTCCGGGTCGAAGACGTAACTGGTCTTCAGTCCCTTGTAGCCGACGGTTCCGTCGGGCGAGGCGTAGTCCTTGTTGCCGCCCAGCACCAGGACTCTGCCGTCCTCGAGTTGGACATGTCCCGCGCAGAAGAAGTCGGCGGGCGTGGGCACATCGGTGTAGGTGTAGTTCACCGGGTCGAAGACGGTGGTCTTGAAGGTGCCGGCGGCGAAGGCGTCGCGGTCGTTGCCCGATCCCGCGATCAGCAGCACCTTGCCGTTGCGCAGCAGGACCGAGTGGATGGCACGGACCGGCGAGGGCATCTCGACGACCTGCCACTTGCCGACGCAGGCCGGTCCGTTGGGGTCGGTGGTGCAGGGGTCGGGCCCCGGGTCGGGCACGGTGGCGTCGACCATCGAGTAGTCGTCGGTGGCGAGGGTGCCGGTGCCGTAGAGGGTGGCGCCCCAGGTGATCCGGTCGGTGCCGGCCGGGACGGCGGGGGTGCGGACCTCGGCGCGCTGATACGTGCTGGTCACCGCGAGGGTGTTGAGGTCGGTCCAGAAGACCCAGCCCTCGGTGGTGTCGTGCCGGAAGAGGGTGAGCACGCTGTTCGCGGAGGTCGTCCGGTACCAGAGCGACAGGTCGTACTGGTGGTCCGGGGCGACGGCCGGTGCGCAGCCGTTCTCCAGCATCATCGTCTTGCGGTCGCCGGAGGTGAGCCGGGTGATGCCGATCTCGACGGCGTGGGCGCCGCTGTGGGCGCCGGCGGCGCCGGTCACGGTGAAGGTGGAGTCGTTGTCGCCGTAGCCGGACTTCTCGAAGCAGCTGGGGAATCCGGTGGCGGGGTCGACGGTCTCCAGGCCCGGGTTGGTCACCAGGTTGACGGCGGCGTGTGCGACCGGCGCCTCGGGGCTCAGCGCGAGTCCGACGGTGAGCAGCGAGAACAGTACGGTGGCGACGACCAGGCGCAGGCGTCGTCTGTGGCCTTCTCCACGGCTGCGGGGCATGTCAGCGCACCGCCTTGGTGTTGTCGGTCCGCAGGATGTCGATCCGGCCGTCACCCTCGCCGAAGGTGGCCACGGGCTTCGAGTGGTCCAGCAGGGCCTTCACGGTCGGGAGGTTCTTGCGCTCGCCGCGCAGGGCCGGGGTGGAGACGACGTAGTCGATGTCGCGCCAGCCGTGCGGGAGGGTCTTCTTGATGGCCGGGTCCTGGTCGAGCTTGTAGTGCCAGATGACTCCGGTCCCCGGTGTGAAGCCGGCGTTGACGGCATCCAGCCACAGCACGCCGTCGGTGACGATGCGGGTGTGGGCGGGGTCGGCTATGTGGCCGGCGCGCAGCCAGCGGGCCGCGTCGTAGTAGACGGTGGTGTCGTTGGTGCGAACGACGTCGCGGTCCCCCTGGTACCAGACCGGGCCGAGCAGGGCGGTCGCGGTGGCGAGGACGGTGACCGCCGCCGCGATGCGCGGGACGCGGCCGCCGGGCAAGGCGCGGACGGCGGCCTGGACTATGCCGGCGAGGGCGATGGCGAGGAAGGGCAGCAGCTGGATGACGTACATCTTGGGCAGGTAGCCGCCGGGCCGCGCGGCGACGGCGGCCAGGATCAGGGCGGCGAGCGCGATGGGCCGCAGCCGGCGCACCGTCAGGGCCGCCAGCGCGGCGGCGCTGCCACCGAGGATGAGCACGGGGTCGGCGGCCAGCCACTCGTCGAGCAGGGCGTGGGCCTCGGTGCCGGACTGGAACAGGGAGCCGGTGCCGGCCCGGCTGCCGAGCTGGAAGCCCAGCGAGCCGATCAGCGAGACATGGCCGGCGCCGGGGAACAACTCGCCCTTCAGGACGGCGTAGAGCGGATAGAACATGCCGGTCAGGGCGAGCCCGGAGGCGAAGCCGGCGAAGGAGAAGGTCCGGGTCCGCGGGTGGCTGCCGTGCCAGAGCGCGTACAGCAGAGCGGGCAGGACGACCACGATGGTCTCCTTGGACAGCACCGCCGCCGCCAGGCAGGCCCCGGACGCCACGTGGTGCCACAGATGCCGGCGCGGTGACAGCGCCAGCGCGAAGGCGGCCAGCGCCCACACCACGGCGAAGTTGTCGAGGTAGATCTGCCGGTTCAGGGTGACCGCCAGCGGCGACAGCCCGTAGAGCAGCATCGCGCCGAGGGCGGCGGGCCGGCCGAGACCGACGCGGCGGGCGACGAGGTGGACGAGCAGCGCGCCGGCCGCGGCGACCGGCAGCATCGCGATCCGGCCCTGGACGAAGGTGGGCTGATCCGGGGCCAGCCAGGCCGGCAGCCAGGCCAGCCAGCTGAGCTGGATCCAGCCGAACGGCGGGTGGTCGTACCAGTACGTGTAGTGGGCCAGCCCCACCCCGTGCCCGACCGCCCACGCCTGCGCGAGATAAGTACCCTCGTCGTCATTCGGGAACGGGCTGCGGCCGATATTCCAGGCGCGTAAGGAAACGATCACCGACAGCGCCACCACCGGAAACGCGAAATTCAGCCACCGGAATTTTCTGGAATCGGCCACTCCGGTGCCGCCGGGCGGCTTTTCGCTATCCGGAGTTAGCGAAGGATTAACCAAGAGTTCTGTGGAAATTACCGAGCTGCCCATGGGACATACCCCCCTGAAAACCCACCTCAAGCCGCCCCCATACCGCCAGGAGACGGAAAAACCGAACGACTGTCCACAGGAAGTCCACAGTCTCCACATTGCCTACACGTAAACGATTTATTCCGCTCCCATGAATCTTCAAAATCCACGATCTTGACGGCGGCGACCTAATCCGAGGGCGTGTTGACGCCAAAGAAAATCGACTGCTAGCGTCCGGCCCGGGGAAATTATGGAATATGAAGTGGGGGGGAACGATGTGGATTTCCGCTGCCCTTTTACTGGATTCACTGCTGCTCATGGCGGCGGCCGGCGTCACGCTCTGGTGGATGATGCACGCCTGGCGCACCCCGGAGACCCTGGACGCCACCGCCTTCGCCGAACCCGACGGAGCACACCGGCTGTCCTTCTCGTTACTGGTCCCGGCCCGCCACGAGGAGCAGGTCCTGGAGCACACCGTCGAGCGGATGCTGCTCATCGACCATCCGGACTTCGAAGTGGTGATCGTCGTCGGCCATGACGACCCGGGCACCGCCGCCATCGCGCACGGCCTCGCCGGGCACCACCCGGACCGGGTCAAGGTCGTCACCGACCACCACGAGGCCAAGAACAAACCCCGGGCCCTCAACACCGCGCTGCCGCACTGCCGGGGCCAGATCATCGGGGTCTTCGACGCGGAGGACATCGTCCATCGCGAGCTGCTCACCCACGTCGACCACGCCTTCCGCGGCGCCTCCGCCGACGTGGTCCAGGGCGGCGTCCAGCTCGTCAACTACGACAGCAGCTGGTACAGCCTGCGCAACTGCCTGGAGTACTTCTTCTGGTTCCGCAGCCGGCTCCATCTGCACGCCCGCAAGGGCTTCATCCCGCTCGGCGGCAACACCGTCTTCGTACGCGCCGAGTTGCTGCGCGCCACCGGCGGCTGGGACGGCGACTGCCTCGCAGAGGACTGCGACCTCGGCGTACGCCTGTCCAGCCGCGGCGCCAAGGTCGTGGTCGCCTACCACGCGGCGCTGGTCACCCGCGAGGAGACCCCGGACTCCCTGCGGGGCCTCTACAAGCAGCGCACCCGCTGGAACCAGGGCTTCCTGCAGGTGCTGCGCAAGGGCGAGTGGCGGCGGCTGCCCGTGCGGCAGCGCGTCCTGGCCCGCTGGACCCTCACCACGCCCTTCGTCCAGGCGTTCACCGGCGTGATGGTGCCGTTCGGCGTGCTCGTGGCGCTGCTCGGCGGGATCCCGCTGCCGATCTCGCTGTTCGCCTGGCTGCCGGTGCTGCCGATGGCCGCGATGACGGTCTTCGAGTGCGTCGCCCTGCACGACTTCGGCCGCGAGTACGGCTTCCGGATCACGCCGGTGCACTACGCCAAGCTGCTCGTCGGCACCCCGGTCTACGGACTGGTCCTGGCCGCGGCAGCCGTGCGGGCGGTCTGGCGCGAGTACACGGGACGCAAGGACTGGGAGCTGACCTCGCACGTCGGCGCCCACCTGGACCACCAGCCGGAACATCAGCCGGCGCCCCACCTGGGGCACGCCCTGGAGCACCCCTTGGAGCACGAGCCGAGCCGCACACCCGCCGCAGTCAGGCCCGACCCTCAGGAGGCACTGTGACCACCAGCTCGCCGCTGCCCGCTCCCACCCCTTCCGTCATGACCACTCCACCGGCGATCTCGCTGGTCGTGCCGACCTTCAACGAGGTCGCCAACATCGACGAGTTGCTGTCCCGGATCTGCGCGGCGCTGCCGCCGGACGCGGCGGGCGCCGGAGCCGTGGACGTGCTCTTCGTGGACGACTCCACCGACAACACCCCCGAGGCCGTACGCGACGCGGCCTTACGCTGCCCGATCCCCGTCGCCGTCCACCACAGACCCGAACCCCACGGCGGCCTCGGCGGCGCGGTCGTGGAGGGCATCGCCCGCACCACCTCGCCCTGGATCGTCGTCATGGACGCCGACCTGCAGCACCCGCCGGGCCTGATCCCGGAGTTGATCGCGGCCGGCGAGCGGACCGGCGCCGAACTGGTCGTCGCCAGCCGCTACGCCGAGGGCGGCAGCCGCCGCGGGCTCGCCGGCGGCTACCGGATGCTGGTGTCCGGGGCGTCGACGCTGGTGGCCAAGGCCGTCTTCCCACGCGCCCTGCACGCCGTCTCCGACCCCATGAGCGGCTTCTTCGCCATCCGCCGCGAGGCCGTCGAACGCGGCCTGGGCGGTGAGGGGTTGCGCCCCCTCGGCTACAAGATCCTGCTCGAGCTGGCCGTGCGCTGCCGGCCGCGCGGGGTCGCGGAGCTGCCGTACGAGTTCGGCGAACGCTTCGCCGGCGAGTCCAAGTCCACCGTCAAGGAGGGGCTGCGCTTCCTGCGCCACCTCGCCCTGCTGCGCACGGCCGAGTCCCGCGCCCGGATGATCGCCTTCGGCCTGGTGGGCGCGTCCGGCTTCCTGCCCAACCTGGCCGTCCTGTGGCTGCTCATCCACGGCGCGGGCATGCACTACGTACCGGCCGAGGTGATCGCCAACCAGGCAGGGCTGCTCTGGAACTTCCTGATCATCGACTCACTGGTCTACCGCGACCACCGCAGGCAGCATCGCCGCTCCCTGCGCATGCTCGGTTTCGGCGCCCTCGGCAACGCCGACCTCGTCGTCCGGATCCCGCTGCTCGCACTCCTCGTCACCGGCGCCGGCATCCCGCCGGTGCCGGCCACCGCGCTCAGCCTCGTCGTGGTCTTCGCCCTGCGGTTCGTGATCGTCGACCGGATGCTCTACCAGCGCCGTCAGGCCTGACCCAGCTGCTCCCTGAGGACCTCCGCGTCGGCGGTCGGCGCGGCGCACACGAAGTGGCGGCACACGTACGCTGCCGGCCGGCCGCCGACGAGGGGCCGGCCGGCCAGCAGCGCGAACTCGTCGCTGCCCGGCTCCCCGGCGGCCACCACCGCGCCCGGCGCCGTCCCCCGCAGCGCCGTCCGGTGCAGGGCGGCGGTGCCCGGGTCCGCGGCGGGGCCGACCACCGCGACCTCCCGGGGGCCGTCCAGCGCCGCCTCCCCCACGGCCAGCCCCCAGCCGATGAACCGCGGCACGCGCCCCGCCAGCGCGCCCACCACGCCCAACGCCCGCTCGGCCGCGTCGCGGTGCGTACCGGAGCCGGTGTAGGCGGCGTACGACAGCAGGGCCCCGGCCGCCGCCGTCCACCCGGAGGGCGCCGCGTTGTCGGTCGGGTCCTGGGGGCGCCGGATCAGGGCCTCCGCGTCGTCGGCGGTGTCGTAGAGCGTGCCGTCCTCCCCCACGAAGTGCCGCAGCACGGAGTCGAGCAGCAGCCCGGCGAAGTCCAGCCACACGCCCTCCCCGGTGACCGCGCCCAGCGCGAGGAAGCCCTCGGCCACGTCGCCGTAGTCCTCCAGGACGCCCGCGTGGCCGCCGCTCACACCGTCCCGCGAGGTCCGGGCGAGCCGCCCGTGCTCGTCCATGTGGACCCGGACCAGCAGGTCGGCGGCGTCCAGCGCGGCGGCCACCAGGTCGGGCCGCTCGAAGTACGCGCCGGTCTCGGCGAGCGCGGCGACGGCCAGCCCGTTCCAGGCGGCGACCACCTTGTCGTCCCGCCCAGGGCGCGGCCGGGTCTCCCGCGCCGCGAGCAGCCGCTCCCGAACGGAGGCGATCCGGGCCGCGTCCACCAGCCCCGCGTCCTTGGGCAGTTGCAGCACCGACGCACCCTCCTCGAAGGTGCCCTCCTCGGTCACCCCGAAGTACGCGGCCGCCGGCGCCGCGTCCTCCTCGCCGAGCACCTCGCGCAGCTCGGCGGGCGTCCACACGTAGAAGGCGCCCTCGGCGTGCGTGCCGTCGGCGCGATCACTGTCCGCGTCCAGCGCGGAGGCAAAGCCGCCCTGCTCCGTGCGCAGCTCCCGCACCAGGAAGTCGGCGGTCTCCAGGGCCACCCGGCGGGCCAGATCCGAGCCGGTGGACCGCCACAGGTGCGCGTACACGCGGCACAGCAGCGCGTTGTCGTACAGCATCTTCTCGAAGTGCGGGACCACCCACTCCCGGTCCACCGAATAGCGCGCGAAGCCACCCGCGAGCTGGTCGTAGATCCCGCCCCGGGCCATCGCCTCACAGGTGTCGGCCGCCATCTGCAGCGCGCCCTCCGCCCCGGTCCGGGCGTGGTGCCGCAGCAGGAACTCCAGCACCGTCGACGGCGGGAACTTCGGCGCCCCGCCGAACCCCCCGCGCGCCGAGTCGTACTCCCGCGTCAGCCCCAGCAGCGCCGCCGCCAGCTCCGACTCACCGGGCGGCGACACCCCCTCGTACGCCATGCTCCGGCCGCCCAGGTCCTTCACGATCCGCGCGGCGACCTCCCCGACCTCCTCGCGCCGGTCCCGCCAGGCGGCCACCACGCCCTCCAGGACCTGACGGAAGCCGGGCATGCCGTGCCGGGGCGCGGGCGGGAAGTACGTACCGAAGTAGAAGGGCTCCGCGTCGGGCGTCAGGAAGACCGTCATCGGCCAGCCGCCCTGGCCGGTGGCCGCCTGCACGGCCTCCATGTAGACGGCGTCGACGTCCGGCCGCTCCTCGCGGTCGACCTTCACCGGCACGAAGTTCTCGTTGAGATACGCGGCGATGTCCTCGTCCTCGAAGGACTCACGGGCCATCACATGACACCAGTGACAGCTGGAATACCCCACGCTCAGCAGCACCGGCACCCCGCGCTCACGCGCCTGCTCGAAGGCCTCGTCGGTCCAGGGCCACCAGTCGACGGGGTTGTCGGCGTGCTGGAGAAGGTACGGGGAGGTGGAACCGCTGAGTCGATTGGCCATGTCCCCAGCCTCACACACGGTGTCGCCTTGTGACGGTTACGGCAGGACACTGAGAAGCGGGTGACTGAGGGGGACACATCTTGACGACGACGCGATTGCCGCCGGCGCACCGCGGCGAGGTGGGGCGGCTGCTGGAGCGGACCGTGGAGGCCGGGCCGCTGCTGGAGCGGGCGCGGGCCGAACTGGAGGAGATCGCGCGGGCGGCACCCGAGGAGTACGCGGCGTATGCGGCGGTGCTGGAGGGGCGGGAGCGGGGTCAGGGGATCGGGCGGGTGGTGGTGACCGCGGCGGGGGCGGTGGCGGCGTTCGCGGCGGATCTGGGGTTCGGTACGTCGGCGGGGACGGCCGCTGGCACCGCGGCGGCGGTGGCCGTGGTGGGCGCCGGGGCCGCCACGGCGCTGAGGGCGACCGCTGGGGGCGGGGCCCAGGAGGCACGGGAGCGGTGGCTGGCGGCGGTGGAGCGGCGCGGGGTGCGGCCGTTCCTGGAGCGGCACCGGGCGGCTCCGGAGGCGGCGGCGGCCGCGCCCCGGAACACGGTGCCCGCGCCACGCCGTACGGACCGCAGCGCGGCGGCCCGGGCCCGCAGCCTGCTCGACCAGTCCTTCGGCCATCTCCCGGACGTGGAGGGGCCGTTCACCGGCCGCCGGGAGCAACTGCGGCAGATCTCCCAGTGGGTGCAGCAGGCCCGGGTCTCCCCCGGGACGGCGCCCGTGGTCGTCCTCCTGCACGGGCCGGGCGGATCGGGCCGTTCCGCGCTCGCGCTGCACGCCGCCCAGCAGTTACGCGACCAGTTCCGCGGCGCCTGCGTCGTGGACGTACGCGGGGCCGCGCCCGACGAGCCGCCGCTGCCCGTACGGGACGCGCTGCTGCATCTGCTGAACCGGTTCGGCGCGCCCCGTGAGCAGTTGCTCTTCCGCGAACGGCCGTCGCACGACCAGCACTTGCGGCGGCTCGGCGAGCAGTACCAGCAGCACCTCACCGGGGTGCCGGTCATCATCGTCCTCAACGACGCCGCCGACCCCGAGCTGATCCGCGCGCTTGTCCCCCTGCACTCCGACAGCCTCGTCCTGGTCACCGCCACCGAGCCGATGGACCTGTCCGTCCCGGGCGCGCGCGTGCGCACCCTCGCCGTCGAGCCGCTGGACGCCGACGCCTCGTACGAGCTGCTGGCCGCGCTTGCCGGCCCGGACGACACCTCGCTCGACGCGCAGCACGTCGAGGACATCCGTACGCTCTGCGGCGGCCTGCCGCTCGCGCTGCGGGTCGCCGGGTCCTCGCTCGGGCGCCGCTCGGCCGGCCGACTCGCCGCCGACCTGGCGGTATACGGTCCGCAGGATCCCGTCGACCGGGCGCTGGCGCTGCGCTACCACGACCAGCCCGAGGCCTCCCGCCGCCTCCTGCGCCGGCTCGCCCTCGCCGGCCGGGCCAGCCTGGGCGGGGCCGCGGCCGCCGCGCTGCTCGCCACCGACGCGCAGGAGGCCGACCGCCGCCTCCGGGACCTCGCCGACGCCGGGCTGCTCACCCACGTGCGCGGCAGCCGCTACCGGCTGCACGACCTCGTACGGCGCTTCGCGCACGAGCGGCTGCACGACGAGGAGGAGCCCGCCGAGCGCGCCGCCGCCCACGAACGCCTGATCCGCAGTTACGCCGAACTCGCCGGCTCCGTCATCCGCCTGGTGGACGGCAGGACCTCGCCGAGGGGCAACCGCTTCGGCTCGCACGGCTTCGACTCGCTCGACCTCGCCCTGCGCTGGCTGGACGAGGAGTCGAGCTTCATCACCGCCGCCCTGCGGCACTCCGAGGACGTCGACCAGGCCGCCGTACAGCATCTGCTCAGCGCCCTGTGCGACTACTGCCTGCTGCGCGGCGACCTCTACCGGCTCGGCGAGATCAGCGAGCTGGCGCAGCGGCACCAGGCGGTCCGTGACGAGGAGCAGGGCCTGCTGATCCGGTCCGTGCAGTGGCGTACCGGCATCGCGGCCCGGCAGCTCGGCGATCTGGACAAGGCCCGGTCGACCCTGGCGTCGGTGGTCAATCTGTACTTCGAGGCGCAGCATCCGGCGGGCGCGGCCCGCGCGCTGTGCAGCCTCGGCATCACGCTCCAGCAGCAGGGCAGCCTCCCCGAGGCCGAGGACAAGCTCCGCGAGGCCCTGGAGCTGCAGACCGGCGAGGACCAGCGGCCCGACCGCGCCTGGACCCTGCACGCGCTCGGCGCCGTCCTGCGCGACGCCGGCCGGCTGGCGGAGGCCCGGGCGCTGCTCGACGACGCCCTCGTCCTGCACCGCGAGAGCGACAGCGTGCTCGGCCAGGCCTGGGCCCATCTCCAGCTCGGCCAGCTGCACCTGAGCACCGGCGACGTAGAGCGCGGCGAGCAGGAGCTGCGGGCCGCCGACGAGTTCTACGCCGCCACCCGCGACCCCCGCGGCCAGGCCTGGACCACCACCCAGCTCGCCCGTGCCCAGCTGCTGCGGGGCGCTCCGCAGGCCGCCGCCCAGCAGCTCGGCGACGCCCTCGTACGCCACCGCGCCTGCGAGGACGCCCGGGGCGAGGCCTGGTCCCTGTACTACCTCGGCCACGCCCTGGAGGAGAGCGGCGACCGGGACGCCGCCCTGCGCGCCCTGGAGCGGGCCCGCAGCATGTTCAGCCGGATGAGGGACGTCTACGGCCTGGCCTGCGCCCGCCACCACTCCGCCCGCGTCACCCGCGACCAGCGCGCCGCGCGCACCGGCAACCTGCGCAACAGCGGCTTCGCCCGCCAGCTCCTCCAGGACGCCCGCCAGGACTTCCGCCGCATCCGCGTCCCGCACGGCGAGGGCTGGTCCTGCATCGAGCTCGCCGTCATCGACGCCGGCAACGGCCGCGTCCCCGACGCCCTCACCCTCGTCGAGGACGCCGAACGCCTCTTCGCCCTGATCGGCGACCGACGCGGGCTCGACTGGGCGCGCTTCGTGCAGTGCACCCTGCGCCCGCTCATGTCCGAGCAGGGCGCGGGCCGCGCCGCCGCCGACCTCGCCGCCCTCCTCGCCGACCCGTACGACGGCCGCGACCTGGACCTGGAGGAGTACGCCGACGCCTTCGCCCTGCTGCTGGAACGCGGCATCGCGCCCGGAACCCCCTGGCGAGCCTGGGAGCTGGGCATGGTCCCGTCACGCGGCACCAGGATGGTCCTGGCGGTGCCGTCGGCCGGGACCGTGCGGGACAGCCGCTAGTCGCCATTGGCGGCGCCGCCGACCTTCGCCGCCGCGGAGTCCCCGGGGCCGGCGGTGTCGACGGTGTCGGTCGACGACGCCTCCGACGCCTCCGCCGGCTCCGGCACCTCCTCGAAGTCGATCTTGTGGAACTGCTTGTTCATGTTCTTCATAAGCCACCACAGCGCCAGGCCGATCAGCGCGAAGATGACGAAGCCAAGGAGACCGGGCGTCACCTTGTTCTCGTTGACGTCCGCGAGAGGGACGAGCTGGGCGGCGGCCGTGCCGAAAGTCTGGTTCACGGGACCCATTGTCTACCCGGCCTCGCGGACGCCCGCGAAGAGGTCGTCCTCAGGGAGCGAGGTGTCCACGCGGGACTGCGCGAGCTCGTAGTCCTCGGTCGGCCAGATCTCCTTCTGGATGTCCATGGGCACGTGGAACCACGCGCCGTCCGGGTCGATCTGCGTGGCGTGGGCGAGCAGCGCCTTGTCGCGGATCTCGAAGAAGTCGGCGCACGGCACATGCGTGGTGATCGACCGCTCCGGGCGGTCGAAGCTCTTCCAGCGCTCCAGCCACTCCCCGTACGGGGACTCCATGCCGCGCTCCAGCAGCGCCTCGTGGAGGGCCACGGTGCGCTGCCGGTTGAAGCCCTGGTTGTAGTAGAGCTTGAGCGGCGTCCAAGGCTCGCCGGCCTCGGGGTAGCGCTCGGGGTCGCCGGCGGCGTCGAAGGCGACCATGGAGATCGTGTGGGTCATGATGTGGTCGGGGTGCGGGTAGCCGCCGTTCTCGTCGTACGTGGTGATCACGTGCGGGCGGAACTCGCGGATGAGCTTCACCAGCGTGCCGGCCGCCTCGTCCACGTCCTGGAGCGCGAAGCAGCCCTCCGGGAGCGGGGGCAGCGGGTCGCCCTCGGGGAGGCCGGAGTCGACGTAGCCGAGCCACGCCTGCTTGACGCCCAGGATCTCGCGGGCCTCGTCCATCTCCCTGGCCCGTACCTCGTGGATGTGCTCCTCGATGTAGGGGTCGCCCTGGAGCTTGGGGTTGAGTACGGAGCCTCGCTCACCGCCCGTGCAGGTGGCGACGAGGACGTCCACCCCCTCGGACACGTACTTCGCCATGGTGGCCGCGCCCTTGCTCGACTCGTCGTCGGGGTGGGCGTGGACGGCCATCAGTCGCAGCTGCTCGGTCAAGGCTGGATCCTCTGTCATCGGTCACGGACGCGGCTTCTATAGTGACCGAAGCGAGGGGCCGTTTAATCCCGAGGGCCCGCTCCCAGGAGGATCCGACTATGACCGCCGTGCGCGAAGAGCTGCCGGAGGGGCGTTACGGCCGCGGCCGCTCCGACGCACAGGCCGACCGTACGCTCCGGCGGGTGGGCTTCGTTCTCGGGGCGGTCGCGCTGGTCCTGATCGGCTGGTACGGGTGGACAACGGTCGCCGGTACGAAGGTCAGCGCCGAGGTCATCACGTTCGAGGTGGTCTCCGACCACGCCGTCGACACGCATCTCGAGGTCCGTAAGGACAGCGGCGTCACGGCCGTGTGCACGCTGCGTTCGGTCGCGGCGGACGGGACCGAGGTGGGCCGCCGGGATGTGCGGCTGACCCAGCACAGCAGCCGCATCGACACGGTGGTCACCATCCGCACCACCGCTCGCGGCACAAGCGCCGAGCTTCTCGGCTGTCAGACCGCCTGAGCCGTTCACTCTCGCCCTTTGTGGGCGGAAATTGTTAAGCTCGTGGTTTCGCCCTCCCGCGAAGACGCATCTTTCTGGGTAGGGCGTTCATTTGTAAATCAGCAGGCAACAAGCAACCCGAGTACCGACGAGGAGCACCTGTGACCCAGACCAGCGACAGCGTCACCTGGCTGACCCAGGCGGCGTACGACCAGCTCAGGGCCGAGCTGGAGCATCTGTCTGGTCCCGCACGCGCCGAGATCGTCGCCAAGATCGAGGAAGCCCGCCAGGAAGGCGATCTCAAGGAGAACGCCGGCTATCACGCGGCACGCGAGGACCAGGGCAAACTGGAGCTCCGGATCCGCCAGCTGAACCAGATCCTCGAACACGCCAAGGTGGGCGAGGCCCCCGCCGACAACGGCGTGGTCGCGCCGGGCACCGTCGTCACGATCGCCTTCGACGGCGACCCCGACGACACCCTGGTCTTCCTGCTGGGCTCGCGCGAGTACGTGTCCTCCGAGCTGGACACCTACTCGCCGCAGTCCCCGCTGGGATCCGGGGTGAACGGCAAGAAGGTCGGCGACGACGCGGAGTACGAACTGCCGAACGGCAAGAAGGCCTCGGTGAAGATCCTCGCGGTCAAGCCGTACCAGGCCTGAGCCTCCTGAGACGGAAGACAGTGGGCCCCGGCCGTGCGGCCGGGGCACCCACCACGCTCAGGACGTCGGGTCAGGACGTCGCGTGCCGGTACTTGCGGACCGCCAGCGTCCGGAAGACCACGATGATCACGATCGACCACAGCAGCGAGGCCCACACCGGGTGCTGCATCGGCCAGGCCGGCGACTGCGACACTCCCGGGTTGCCGAAGAGCTGACGGCAGGCCTGCACGGTCGCGCTGAACGGATTCCAGTCCGCCAGATGCCGCAGCCACGGGGTCATCTGGCTGGAGTCCACGAAGGCGTTCGAGATGAACGTCAGCGGGAACAGCCAGATCAGCCCGCCCGAGGTGGCCGCCTCCGGCGTACGGACCGTGAGCCCGATCAGCGCGCCGATCCACGAGAACGCGTAACCGAGCAGAAGCAGCAGGGCGAAGCCGCCCAGCGCCTTCGGGATGCCCTCGTGCACCCGCCAGCCGACGATCAGGGCGACGATGGCCAGGACGATCACGGTGAGCGTCGTCTGCACCAGGTCGGCCAGCGTCCGGCCGGTCAGGACGGCGCCGCGCGCCATCGGCAGCGACCGGAAGCGGTCGACGAGGCCCTTGTGCATGTCGTCGGCGATTCCGGCGCCCGCGCCCGCCGTGGCGAAGGTGACGGTCTGCGCGAAGATGCCGGCCATCAGGAACTCGCGGTACACGCCCGCGTCGGTGGTGCCGCCGACGTTCATCGAACCGCCGAAGACATAGCTGAACAGCACCACGAACATAATCGGCTGGACCAGCCCGAAAATGACCACTTCGGGAATGCGCATCATGCGGATCAGATTCCGCTTGGCGACGACGAGCGAGTCGCGGGCGGACTGGATGACCGCGTTGCGTGGCTGTGGTGTCGCCGTGGGGATTGCGCTGACGGCCGTCATTCGGCGTCCTCCTTCAGTTCCGCGACGTGACCCGTCAGCGAGATGAACACGTCGTCCAGGGTCGGGCGGCGCAGCCCGATGTCGTCGATCTCGATACCGCGGGAGTCCAGTTCGCGGATCACCTCGGCGAGCAGCTTCGCCCCGCCCGTCACCGGGACGGTGACCTGGCGCATGTGGTCCTCGACCTTGGTCTCGCCCTTCCCGAAGCCCCGCAGCACTTCGGTGGCCTCCGTGAGGCGCTCGCGCTCGTGCACGACGACCTCGACCCGCTCGCCGCCCGTTTGGGCCTTCAGCTGGTCCGAGGTCCCGCGCGCGATGACCTTGCCGTGGTCGATCACGCAGATGTCGTGCGCGAGGCGGTCCGCCTCCTCCAGGTACTGCGTGGTGAGCAGCAGCGTCGTACCGCCCGCGACGAGGTCCTGGATCACGTCCCACAGCCCGAGGCGGTTGCGCGGGTCCAGGCCGGTCGTCGGCTCGTCCATGAACATCACGGGCGGCCTGACCACCAGCGCCGCCGCCAGGTCCAGGCGTCGCCGCATGCCGCCCGAGTACGTCTTGGCGGGCCGGTCCGCGGCGTCCGCGAGGTTGAACTGGTCCAGCAGCTCCCCCGCCCGGACCTTCGCGTCCCTGCCACTCATCTGGTAGAGCTGGCCGACCATCTGCAGGTTCTCCCGGCCGGTCAGATACTCGTCCACGGCCGCGAACTGCCCGGACAGCCCGATCAGCCGCCGCACCTCGTTCGGCTGCCGCAGCACATCCACGCCGGCCACGACCGCCTTGCCGCTGTCCGGCTTCAGCAGCGTCGTCAGCACCCGTACCGCCGTCGTCTTCCCCGCCCCGTTCGGACCGAGCAGCCCCAGCACGGTGCCTTCCGGCACGTCCAGGTCCACTCCGTCCAGGGCGCGTACGTTTCCGAAGGTCTTCACCAGGCCTTCGGCGTAGATGGCGCCTGTCATGCGGTGTCTCCCGTCCAGGGTTTACGTCCTGATACCGACGCAGCGCGGTCGAGCATGGCAGACGCGATATATCGCGTCAACCGTTTTTGTGCGCGCTCCTACGCCCGCCCTCCCCTTCACCGTCCCACGCCCCACCGACAGCGGACCCTCCCGCCCCCCACGGGGCCGCGCCCCGGACCCCCACGGGGCTGCCCCCCCAACGCCCTAGCGGGCGTGGGGGGACGGCACGACTCCCGCTCGGGTTGTGGGCAGGCGTTCCGCGTGGCGAGCGAAGCGAGGTGGGGGTCCCCCCAGCCGCCAGGCTGGGGGAGGGTGGGCACAACCCGGCCACGGAGCCGCACCCGGCGACGCACCCTCGGGCCTCGGGCCAGCGCCGTCGGGGTACGCGCCGTCGCCGGCTGCGGGCGGGTTGGGCCAGCCCGTCCCGCCTTGGGGGCACCTCCCAGCGTCTAGCTGGGGGAGGACGGCCTACCCCCAACCCGGAGGGGGAGAGTGGGGTCAGAGAATGACGTAGCCGGCCTCACGCAGCGCTGAGGCGACAGCCTCGCAGTGTTCGGGGCCCTTGGTCTCGAGCTGGAGCTCGACTTCGGCCTCGGTGAGCCCCAGGCGTGGATCCGTGCGGACGTGGGCGATGTCGATGACGTTGGCGTCGCTGTGGGAGAGGACGTCGAGGAGGGCGGCGAGCGCGCCGGGGCGGTCGGTGAGGCGGAGGCGGAGGGAGAGGTAGCGGCCGGCGGCGGCCATGCCGTGGCGGAGGATGCGCTGCATCAGGAGGGGGTCGACGTTGCCGCCGGACAGGACGGCGACGACAGGGCCTTGCCCGGCGAAGGCTTCCGGCTGGGAGAGGAGCGCGGCGACGGGGCTGGCGCCGGCGGGCTCGACGACGAGCTTGGCCCGCTCCAGGCAGAGCAGCAGCGCGCGGGAGAGGTTGTCCTCGGAAACCGTGAGGACCTCGTCCACCGCGTCGCGGATGATCGCGAACGGCACGTCTCCCGGCCGCCCGACCATGATGCCGTCGGCCATCGTCGCGACGGCATCCAGCTGCACGGGCCGCCCGGCGGCCAGCGAGGGCGGATACGCGGCCGCGCCGGCGGCCTGCACGCCCACCACCCGTACGTCGGGCCGCAGGGCCTTGACCGCGAGCGCGACCCCGGCGGCCAGCCCGCCGCCGCCGATGCCGACGACGACCGTGCGGACCTCGGGGCACTGCTCCAGGATCTCCAGGCCCACGGTGCCCTGGCCGGCGATGATGTCGGGGTGGTCGAAGGGGTGGATGAAGACGGCGCCCGTCTCCTCCGCGTACGCCTGGGCCGCGCGCAGCGTTTCGTCGACCACGTGCCCGTGCAGCCGCACCTCCGCCCCGTAGTCACGGGTCGCCGCGATCTTGGGCAGCGGCGCGCCGACCGGCATGAAGACCGTGGACCGCACACCCAGCAGCGAGGCGGCCAGCGCCACACCCTGCGCGTGGTTGCCGGCGCTGGCGGCGACGACGCCTGCCGCGCGCTCCTCGGGGCTGAGCGCGGCGATCCGTACGTAGGCGCCGCGCACCTTGAAGGAGCCCGTGCGCTGCAGGTTCTCGCATTTGAAGTGCACCGGGGCACCGATGAGCGAGGAGAGGAAGCGGCTGCCCTCCATGGGGGTCACCCGGGCGACACCGGAGAGCATCTTGTGCGCGCCACGGATGTCGTCGAGCGTGATCGGGTGCGAGGGGAACGACGGAACCGCCGCCACAGGGCTTTCCATGGGCCCAGTCTGTCAGTCCCGCCGCAGTGGCCTGAAACGTACGGCGAAATCGCCCGGCCACGCCCCCGCACAGCACCCACCACAACCGCACGGCCCACATGGTCGACCTTCTTTTCCCCGGTGGGGTCCGGCCCGCATTCTCTCCGCGTACTCTTCTCCCAACCTCCGCAGGACCGACAGAACGCGAGCTTCCGGCCATGCCCATTCCATCGGAGACAACGACCGACCTCTTCGAGCGCCTGCAGCACCAAGTGGCGCTCTTCGCCCGGCGCGCGGAGCAGACCCGCCTGGGTGGGGTGGGCAAGGCCCGCAACTCCATGGACCGGGCCGCCTATCTGCTGCTCAACCGCCTCGACAAAGAAGGCCCGATGGGCGTCAAGGCGCTCGCCGAGGGCATGGGGATCGACTCCTCCACCGTCACCCGCCAGGTCGCGCCGCTGGTCGACTCCGGGCTCGTCAAACGCACCTCGCACCCCGAGGACGGGCGCGCCGTCGTGCTGGCGCTGTCCCCGCGCGGGCGCGCGCGGCTGGACGAGGTACGGGCCTCCCGGCAGCAACTGATGGCCGTCGTCACGGAGGGCTGGACGGAGCCGGAGCGCGAGACCTTCTGCGAGCTCCTGGGCCGCTTCAACATCGCCCTTTCGGACTACCACGCGGCCGTCACCCAGCCCGAGGAGCAGGCCTCCTCCCAGACCTCCTCCCAGACCTCCTCCTGACCTCTTGACCCGGGGGCTTCCGCTGCCGTCCCATGGCGCTGTGGGACAGCGTCGGGCGGCAGCGGAACGCCTGCGCAGCGCCGAGTTCGAGGCCTTCGCGGCCGGCGCGGCGGGCCGGCTGCTGCATGCCGCCGTCCTCCTCACCGGCGACCCCGCCGACGCCGACGCCCTGCTGTGCGCGGCCCTGACGCGTACGTATGCGAACTGGTACCGCCTACGCGGCGAGGACCCCTACGCCTACACACGGGCCGAGCTCGTCCGCCGCTACGCCCACCGCCCCCACTGGCGCCGCACCGGCAGCGGCGTACTGGCCCGGCTCACCCCGCAGGAGCGGCTGGTCGTGGTGCTGCGGCTCTACGAGGGCGTGGCCGAGGAGCAGGCTGCGGCCCAGCTGGGGCTGCCTGCCGACCGGGTACGGGCGCTGTGCCTTCGGGCCATGGCCACCCTCCGCAGCCGGCCGCCGGCGCCGCCGGCCGCCCCTTCCACTGTCACGGCTACGTCCTAACATCAGGCCGTTAACGGAAACCCTCTTCCGTTGTGTCGATTACATTTCCACAAAGTCAAACGAAAACCCTTGACGCATGACAGGACATACAGCTCTCATTGCTCCACGCCTGTTCGGTCACGTTGATTTGTGATCGCTTCGGTGTCCCCCGAAGTGCCGTACGTGGCAGGCGATGCCCTCAGGAGCCGATATGCACCTCACACCGTCAGGTTTGTCCGTCCCCGGCCCGAGCCGCCGCACGATCCTGCGCGGCCTCGGTGGCGCTGCAGCCCTCGGCGCAGGTATCCCGCTGCTGAGCGCCTGCGCCGGCAGCTCCGGCTCGTCCGACCCCAAGACCGTCAGCCTCGGCTCCAACTCCTCGGACGCCGTGCCGAAGAAGGCGTTCGCCGGCGTCTACAAGGCGTTCACGAAGTCCTCCGGGATAGCCGTGGACGTCAACACCAAGGACCACAACACCTTCCAGGAGCAGATCAACTCCTACCTCCAGGGCACGCCCGACGACGTGTTCACCTGGTTCGCGGGCTACCGGATGCAGTTCTTCGCCTCCAAGGGCCTGGCCACCCCGATCGACGACGTGTGGTCGTCCATCAAGGGCAACTTCCCCAGCGCGATGCAGGACCTCAGCAAGGGCCAGGACGGCAAGTACTACTTCGTCCCGCTGTACACGTACCCCTGGGCGATCTTCTACCGCAAGAGCGTCTTCAAGGCGCACGGCTACACGGTGCCGACCACCTGGTCGCAGTTCCTCGCGCTGTGCAAGCAGATGAAGAAGGACAACCTGGTCCCGATCGCCTTCGGCGACAAGGACCAGTGGCCCGCGATGGGCACGTTCGACCAGATCAACTGCCGCACCAACGGCTACGACTTCCACATGTCGCTGATGCAGGGCAAGGCGTCCTGGACCGACAAGAAGACCCGCGCCACCTTCGACAACTGGGCCGAGATCCTGCCCTACCACCAGGACGGCGCCGTCGGCCGCACCTGGCAGGACGCGGCGCAGGGCCTGGTCGCCAAGAAGGCCGGCATGTATCTGCTGGGCATGTTCGTCGCCCAGCAGTTCACCAAGGCCGAGGACCTGGCCGACCTCGACTTCTTCGTCTTCCCCGAGATCGACCCCACGTACGGCCAGGACACCGTCGAGGCTCCCACCGACGGCTACATGCTGAGCAAGAAGCCCAAGAACCACGCGGGTTCGGTCAAGCTGCTGGAGTTCCTGGGCACGCCCGCGGCCGAGGAGACCTACCTCAAGGGCGACCCGAGCGTCGTCGCCGCCTCGACCAAGGCCGACACCTCCGCGTACACCGCTCTTCAGAAGAAGGGCTACGACACCATCGCGGCGGCCAAGCACCTCACGCAGTTCATGGACCGCGACAGCCGCCCGGACTTCACCTCGACGGTGATGCAGCCCGCCCTGCAGAACTTCGTCCGCAACCCCAAGGGCATCGACAGCCTGCTGTCCTCGATCGAACGCCAGAAGAAGACGATCTTCGCTTCCTGATGACCGCTCCGATCACCGGAACCGGGTCCGGACTCCCCAGCACCCCGGAGGCGGCCACCGCGCCGCCTCCGGGCACCCCCGGAACAACATCCCCGCGCGCCAGGCGCCGGATCCCCCAGGGGCACCGACGCCTGCTCACCCGCCGCGACCGGGTCACTCTGTTCTTCATGGCCGGCGTACCGACGGTCCTGCACGTCGCGCTGGTCTGGCTCACCGCGCTGGCCTCGGTCGCGCTGGCCTTCACCAGCTGGGACGGCATCGGCTTCAGCTCGATCAAGTGGGTCGGGCTGGAGAACTTCCGCCAGCTGTTCACCGAGAACCCGCAGTTCTGGCCGGCGGTCCAGCACAACGCGATCTGGCTGGTCGTGCTGCTGCTGATCCCCACCCCGCTGGGCCTGTTCCTGGCCGTGCAGCTGGACAAGAAGATCAAATTCAGCCGGATCTACCAGACCGCCTTCTTCCTCCCCGTGGTGGTCTCCTTCGCGGTCATCGGATTCGTCTGGCAGCTCGTCTACAACCCCGACACCGGCCTCATCAACAGCCTCATCGGGGCCAACAAGCCCGGCCACTACATCGACTGGATCGGCGACCCCAACCTCAACCTGTGGGCCGTCCTGGTCGCCGCCTGCTGGCGGCACACCGGCTACATGATGATCCTGTACCTCGCCGGCCTGAAGGGGGTCGACCCCTCGCTGCGCGAGGCCTCCGCGCTGGACGGCGCCAACGAGTGGCAGACGTTCAAGAACGTCATCTTCCCGGTCCTCAAGCCGATCAACACCATCGTCCTGGTGGTCACGATCATCGAGTCGCTGCGCGCCTTCGACCTGGTCTTCGTCTTCAACGGCGGAACGCAGGGCACCGAGCTGCTGTCGATCCTGGTCACCAACAACATCATCGGCGAGTCCAGCCGCATCGGTTACGGCTCCGCCATCGCGGTCGTCCTGCTGCTCATCTCGCTCGGTGTGATCATCCCCTATCTGATCAGCACCTTCCGGAAGGAGCGACGGGCATGAGCGCCACGACGATCACCACCTCCCGGCCTCCCCGGCAGCGCGTCCGCCCCGCCCGGCTGGTCCTGCACCTGTTCCTCGCCGGTGCCGCCCTCGCCTGGCTGGCGCCCCTGCTCTGGGCGCTGTACGCCGCCCTGCGGCCGTACGCCGAGACCAGCGACAAGGGCTACGTCTCCTGGCCCCACAAGCTGAGCCTGGCCAACTTCACCAACGCCTTCACCCAGTCCGGGATGATGCACTACTTCGGCAACACCCTGCTGATCGCCATCCCCTCGGTGTTGCTGACCCTCTTCCTGTCGTCCTGCGTGGCCTTCTACGTCAGCCGCTTCGACTTCCGGATCAACCTGTCACTGCTGCTGGTCTTCACCGCCGGCAACCTGCTCCCCCAACAGGTCATCATCACCCCGCTCTACCGGCTCTACCTGCTGGTGAACCTGCCCGGCATCACCACGTCCGGCAAGCTGTACGACTCCGCGCTCGGCCTGGTCCTCATCCACGTGGCCTTCCAGTCCGGCTTCTGCGCCTTCGTACTGAGCAACTACATGCGCTCGCTGCCGCACGAGCTGACCGAAGCGGCGCTGGTCGACGGCGCCTCGGTATGGCGGCTGTACTGGCAGATCGTGCTGCCGCTGTGCAAGCCCGCGATGGCCGCCCTGGCCACCCTGCTGTCCATCTGGATCTACAACGACTTCTTCTGGGCCGTCGTCCTCATCTCGACGGGCGAGAACATGCCGATCACCTCGGCGTTGAAGAACCTCTCCGGGCAGTACTTCACCGACCCCAACCTGGTCGCCGCCGGAGCGCTGCTGACCGCCATTCCCACCCTCGTCGTCTACTTCGCGCTCCAGCGCCAGTTCGTCAGCGGACTGACCCTGGGTGCGAGCAAGGGCTGACGCCCCGATCACCGGTCCCGCCGGACGGGGGCGGGGCCTGCCGCCCCGCCCCCGTCCGGCACATGAAACACACTCGAGAGAGATCACGCACCATGTCACACGGCCCCGCTCCCGCTCTCCGCGTGCCCGGAATCGCATACGGCGGCGACTACAACCCCGAGCAGTGGCCCGACGACATCTGGCACGAGGACATGCGCCTCATGCGCGAGGCCGGCGTGACCATGGTCAGCGTCGGCATCTTCTCCTGGGCCCTGCTGGAGCCGGAGGAGGGCCGCTACGACTTCTCCCGCATGGACCGCCTCCTCGACCTGCTGCACGAGAACGGCATCGCGGCGGACCTGGCCACCCCCACCGCCGCCCCACCCGCCTGGTTCTTCCGCGCCAACCCCGACGCGCTGCCCGTCGACCGCGACGGGCGCCGGCTCTCGTACGGCAGCCGGCAGACCTTCTGCCCCAGCAGCCCGGCCTACCGGCGCGCCGCGCTCGCGATCGCCCGGGCCGTGGGTGAGCGGTACGCCTCGCACCCGGCCCTCGCCATGTGGCACGTCCACAACGAGTACGGCTGCCACAACGCCGCCTGCTACTGCGACGCCAGCGCCGCGTCGTTCCGGGTCTGGCTGCGGGCCCGCTACGGCGACGACCTCGACGCCCTCAACCGCGCCTGGGGCACCACCTTCTGGAGCCAGTGGTACTACGCCTGGGACGAGATCCTCCCGCCGCGTGCCTCCGGCGCCGTCGGCAACCCCACCCACCAACTGGACTGGCGTCGCTTCTGCTCCGACGAACTGCTGTCGCTGTACACGGCGGAGCGCGCGGTGCTGCGGGAGGCGGCCCCGGACGTTCCGGCCACCACCAACTTCATGGTGATGCGCAACTTCGACGCCCTGGACTACTGGGACTGGGCCCCCGAGCTGGACATCGTCTCCAACGACCACTACCTCATCTCGTCCGACCCCGAGGCGGAACTCGACATCGCGCTCAGCGCCGACCTCGTACGGTCACTGGCGGGCGGCCGCCCCTGGCTGCTCATGGAGCACTCGACGGGCGCCGTCAACTGGCAGCCGGTCAACCGCGCCAAGCGGCCCGGCGAACTGCGCCGCAACGCCCTCGCCCACGTCGCGCACGGCGCCGACGGCATCGCCTTCTTCCAGTGGCGTGCCTCCAAGGCCGGCGCCGAGCAATGGCATTCCGCGATGCTGCCGCACGCCGGCACCGACAGCCGGATCTGGCACGACGTCGTCCAGCTCGGCGCCGACCTCGCCGCCCTCGCCGAGGTGCGTGGCAGCACCGCTTCCGCCTCCGTCGCCATCGTCTGGGACTGGGACGCCCGCTGGGCCCTGGAACTGCCCTCCCAGCCGAGCGGCGAGCTGTCCTTCCAGGACCTCGTACGGGACTGGTACGCGCCCCTGTGGCGGGCCGGCGTGCCGGTGGACTTCGTACGCCCCGGCGACGACCTCACCGCCTACCGGCTCGTCCTGGCCCCCAGCCTGTACCTGGTCGACGACGCGGACGCCGCCAACCTCGCGTCCTTCGCCGAGCGCGGCGGCACCCTCGCCGTGGGCTTCCACAGCGGCCAGGTCGACGCCAACTGCCACGTCCGCCTCGGCGGCTACCCCGGCGCCTTCCGCGAACTGCTCGGCGTCCACACCGACGAACTCTTCCCGCTGCTGCCCGGCGAGACGGCCGGCCTGACCGGCGAGGTGCCCCCGGGTGCCTGCGCCGACCTGTGGTCCGAGCGCGTACGCCCCGTCGACGCCGAGGTCGTCGCCTCGTACGCCGACGGTCCCCTCGCGGGCCTCCCGGCGATCACCCGGCGCGGCTTCGACACGGCCGGCTCCGCCTGGTACGTCGCCACGCACCCGGACGCGGCCACGCTGGCGGCGCTGCTCTCCCGGATCTGCGAGGAGGCCGGCGTACGGCCCGAAAAGGCGGCGGCGCCCGGCCTCGAGGTCGTCCGCCGCCGCGGCACCGACGCGGACTACGTCTTCCTCATCGACCACTCCGGGACCGGCGCCGAGGTCCCCGCGGACGGCGTCGAGCTCCTGACCACCAAGCCCGTCACCGGCTCCGTCACCGTCCCGCCCGGCGGCGTCGCCGTCGTACGGGAGCCGCGGCCCTGACCCGATCCCCAACGCCGACCTCGCACCGCTCGGCCCCAGGGGCCTCCCGGGCTTCGCCCGACTGCGCCGGACTCCGTCCGCCGTACACGGCTAC